>JAQCJA010000036.1 GCA_027593305.1 bacterium | reverse complement strand
CGCCCAATCGACGTAACTTCAATGACACACACGAATTGCTGCGCAAACCAATCTGGAACTTCGGGTTAGGCACGGGTGAACACGAAGGATGTGTGGACCCCGGGGTAGTCCTATGGCGCGACAGGGGTGTTCACCGGGCTGCGGCGGGATCCTTCGGGCCAGTCCCCGTTGCTTTGCCCAGGGGATAGATCAGGCGACGGGGCACATCGCGTGGATAGGCCTCGATACCCCCGAACCCCAGCCGTTGTGGCGCCTCCTGGTCCGCCGGCCAGTACGCGGTACGGAAGAGCCAGTCCCAGACACTCAACACCAGCCCGAAGTTCTGCCCACCCCGCCCATGGACCTCGGTGTCATGGTGCCAGATGTGCATCTTCGGTGAGTTCAGCAGATAGCGCAGTGGACCGTAATCAAACATCACGTTGGCGTGGTTGAGGTCCTGTGCCAGTGTCCAGATGATGGCAATGGCAAGCAGCACACTGCCGTCGATCCCGAGAATGACAAGCGGCAGGTAGGAGAGCGTCTTGTAGACGATGATCTCCGCCCAGTGGAAGCGGAAATTGCCGATCCAGTCCATCTGTTGGATGCTGTGATGCAGCTTATGAAACTCCCACAACCACGGCACGTTGTGCAGCAACCTGTGAATGTTCCATTCGACGAAGTCCTTGAGCAGAAAGAACAGGACGAATTGCAGCCACAGCGGCGCTGCTGAGAGCAACGCCAGAGACTCGGGAACCGGCAGGCCCAACTGAGCGAGTGTTTGATTGAACCACGCCACCAGGCTGCCGGTAAACAGGGCAAAGAGGACGCCCAGATAGTGGCCGTTGAACACCAGCCAGAACAGATCCTGCCAGATGCCCTCGCGCAGAACCCGCTGTTGCGGGCGCCAAGGCCAGAGCCGCTCCAGCACAAAACAGAGCAGTGACACCGCCGTCAGCCAGAAGTAGTACTGCAGGTAGATCGGCATAATCCTTCAGTCGTCGAAGATTCGGTCGTTGCCGGCCGCCGTATGCACGGGCAGCGTGACCTGGGCCGGCGCCAGACACTGGGCGTCGTCACAGGCCTGAAAGAGCAACGTCAACGACAGGCGGTCGATGGCGGCGCCACCAGGGTCGTCGCCTGCGGCGCCACCAGCGTTTGGCGCGAGCCGGACCTGCGCGCGTATGACAACCGTATCAGCGTACGCTGCCAGCGAATCCTCAGCGAAGGTGGGCCGCAGGATCCGCGCCTTCGGATACATCACGGAGGCGACCTCCACGGGCAGGTCGGAGCTGACCTGCAGGGTTGTCGGAAGCAGAAAGTCATACGACGCGGGGTTGGCGTTGATATGCCAGCCCGGGGCCACAACAAGACGTGCCGCCACCTCGAAGGTCGCCGCCGGCAGCAGACGCTCCACCGAAGCAAAGGCTTCCGTGCCCACGTGGTCGCGACTGTCCGGAAATGCCATACCCCGTACTGCAGCCGCAGCCGTTGCCGGTGCACCCCCCTGGGAACCGTGCAGGCTGAGCTGCAGCGCCAGCACCATGCGGGGGAAGCCTCCCGGATTGCGCGTCATGGCCCCGGCGAAGGCCCGCAGCGTCTGCTCCATCCGCCCCGCATACGCATCCCGTCCCGTTTGTGCTGCCAGCGTCGTGAGCACATGTGCCGCCGCCGAATTGCCGGAAGGGATGGCGCCGTCATATATGTGTTTTGACTGGGCGATCAGCGGCTCGCTGCGATCCGTCATGTAGTAGCCGCCGCCCTCGGCGTCACAGAACAGCCGGTCCATGATCGCTACGAGTTCTTCTGCCTGACGCAGGTACCGGGCCTCACCTGTTGCCTGATGCAGACCCAGCAGGCCACGCGCCAGCAACGCATAGTCCTCCTGGAAGGCGTCGTGGCCCGCACTGCCATCCCGGTAGCTCCGCTGCAGATGGCCCTCGCCATCACGCATTTTTCCCCAGACAAAAGCCGCTGCCTGCCGGGCGGACTGCAGGTAGGCCCGCTCACCAAGGACCTCGTAGCCGTAGGCGTAGGCGTCGATCATCAGCCCGTTCCACGCACTCAGAACTTTGGTGTCCAGCAGGGGACGCGGGCGCTGCTGGCGAACACGGAGCAACCGTTGCCGCAGCGGCTGCAATACCTCCTCCAGCGCCTCCTCCGCAAATCCCAGCTGCGTGGCCATCTCTGTCAGGGACCGCGGCATGAACAGCACGCCTCGATCCCCTTCCGCCATCGGCGCCAGAGCGTATACGGCCAGGAACAGTTCGGCGTCCGGGCCAAGTTCCTGCCGGATGTCGGCCTCCGTCCACAGGTAAAAGAGGCCTTCCTCGCCGTCCGTTTCTGAGTCCAGTGCCGAGTAGAAGCCCCCTTCCGGCGAGCGCAGGACCCGGTCGACGAAAGCAAAGATGCCCTGTGCGGCACTGCGGAACTCGTCCAGACCCGTCAGGCGATAAGCGTGCAGATAGACCTTTGCCAGGGGCCCCTGGTTGTGCAGCATCTTTTCGAAGTCCGTTACACGCCAGCGCTGGTCGGTGGCGTAGCGATGGAAGCCGCCGCCGAGATGATCGTGAATGCCCCCGCGGGCCATCTGCTGCAGCGTGTAGCGCACCAGGTGCAGAAGTTCCGGATCGTTGTTGCGCTCATACTCCGCCAGCAGCAGTTCGAGATCCATGTCGGGGGGAAATTTCGGCGCATCACCGAAACCACCCTCGGTTTCGTCAAAGCGGTCGCGCAGGCGATCGATGGCTGCATCGACGAGTCCCTGGGTCAGCATCGTCGAGTCCCCTGCGGCTCCCTGCGCCTCCTGAGTTGCCCGGACTGCCGCCGTCAGCTTCTCCGCCTGCTCCTCCACATCGAGGGGCCGCTGCACCCAGGCCTCGTGCAGACCAGAAAGCACATCGGGAAACCCCGGGCGGCCATACTTGCTGACGGGCGGGAAGTAGGTGCCGGCGAAGAAGGGCTTGCGGTCCGGCGTCATGAACACCGAGTTGGGCCAGCCGCCCCCACCGGTGAGCAACTGCGTCGCCGTCATATAGATATTGTCAAGGTCGGGGCGCTCCTCCCGGTCCACCTTGATGTTGATGAACCACTGGTTCATCAGGCGGGCGATCTCGGGATCGGAGAAAACTTCCCGTTCCATGACGTGGCACCAGTAGCAGGTCGAGTAACCCACAGAGAGGAAGATCGGTTTGTTCTCGGCCCGCGCCCGGGCCAGCGCCTCCGGACCCCAGGGATACCAGTCCACGGGATTGTGCGCATGCAACAGCAGGTAGGGACTGGTCTCACCGGCGAGCGCGTTGGTGTACCTCCACGAACCATCAGCGCTGCGCGAAGCAGCGTCGTCGCTGTCATCGGATTCGGCGTGGGCCGGAGTGACGGCCATCTCCCGCGGTGCCAGCAGCGCCACCACGACGAGGACGATGGTCAGCAGCAGCCCGCTGGCAACGTAACGTTTCCGCCAGCCAGACCAGCCGCCAGACCAGCGACCGGTGCTCATGCCGGGCGAAGCAGGTGGCGCGCGATGTCGGCCGCTTTCGGGACCCCGGAAAAACCACCTTCTGTGGTTGTGTAGATCCTGCAGGCTTTGGCGTCACTGGCCGTATCTGCGCCCGCGACGTCGATACCATCAACAAGGATCGTTGGTGATCCATACAGTGCCGCGTGTGGTGGGCTGACGGGGCTGGCACGGTCCCATTCCTGCCACTGGGGCTCGACCCCTGCCTGCTGGCAGGCGAGGCGCAGCACGGCACGCGCCGCATCTGTGTGGGGACAGTCCGAATCGAAAATCAGCTCGATCTGCGTCATTACCCCGCCGCGATGGCGGTGTCTCGCACCATGTCACGCGTCACCTCAAGCAGGTAGGTGACGTCATCGGCATTGACATTGCGGCTCGTAACCAGGCGCACGCCGTGGGGCGGACGGGCGTTGCACTTGATACCGGCCGCTGTCCAACGTTCGATCAACATCTCCGACGTCCAGCCCAGACCGGCGACACTCGCCATGATGATATTGGACGGCCGTGGCGCGCGCGTCGCCGTGATTCCGTCGATGGTATTGAGACCCTCCGCCAGCAGTCGTGCCGTCTCGTGGTCTTCTGCGAGGCGGTCGACCATCTGTTCCAGAGCGACAATGCCTGCTGCCGCAAGGACCCCGGCCTGGCGCATGGCGCCGCCGAGGCGCTTGCGGGCGCGGTGTGCCTCTTCGATGAAGGCACGCGTGCCACACAGCAGGGACCCAACGGGGGCACTGAGCCCCTTGGATACACAGAACATGACGGAGTCGACTGTAGCGGCGATCTGTTTGACGTCGATGCCGAGGGTGGTGGCAGCGTTGAACACGCGGGCCCCATCGAGATGTACGCTCATACCACGCGCACGGGCGGCATCGGCGACAGCCGCCATCTCCTCGACACTCCACACGGCGCCGGCAGCGTTGTTGTGGGAGTTTTCGAGGCAGAGAAGGGTCTGTCGGGGAAAGTGGGGATTGGGCGGCCGCAGGGCCTCGGCAAATTGCTGCGCCGAAAAGATGCCCTGTTCGCCCCGCACGGAGCGCACCGTGAGACCGGCGATGTTGGCATAGGTGCCCGCTTCCCAGCAGTGGATATGGGCGAGTTCTTCGGCGATCATCTCTTCGCCGGGGTGCGTGTGGGCGAGCATGGCGCAGGTGTTGCCCATGGTGCCGCTGGGCACGAACAGGGCCGCCTCCTTGCCCACCTTGGCCGCCGCCAGTTCCTGCAGGCGGATCACGGAGGGATCCTCGCCGTAGACATCATCACCGACGTCCGCGTGGTGCATGGCGTCCCACATGGATTCTGTGGGCCGGGTGAGTGTGTCACTGCGCAGGTCTACGATACGATCCATACGAAGTTGGCTCCGCTTTGAGGTGGTCCCTTTATTATGCTCACGCCCCAAGCCATTGAGCTGGCCCCTGTGCTGGCCCTTGAGTCCCCCGTTGCGCGCGTCAAATTAACCGGACCGGAGAACCCTGTCGAATGGCCTTCCCATCGCACGGACTCACCCACCGCTCCACCGCCACCGGACGCCGCGGCATGGTTGCTTCCGGTCACCCCCTGGCATCACTCGCCGGTGTGCGCATCCTGCTGCAGGGCGGCAACGCCATCGATGCCGCCGTCGCCACGGCAGCGGCGCTGAATGTCGTCGAGCCCTATATGTCCGGCATCGGTGGTGTCGGCTACATGCACATCTACTCGGCACGGGACAAGGAACACAAGGTCTGCGACTACGTGGGCCTGACACCGGCGGCGACCGATATCGACATGTACGTCGAAGACGGGACGAAAAGTCGTGGCCCCCTGTCCCCCCTTGTGCCTGGCGCCTGCGCGGGATGGATGGAATCGCTGCGACGGTACGGATCGATGGATGCCATCGATGTCTTTGCCCCCGCCATCGAACTGGCCGAGGGTGGTTTCGCCCTGACCGTGAAGAACTCAGCCTTCTTCGCCGGCAGTGTCAATGACCTGCGCAAGTACCCCTCCTCGGCCAGCACCTACCTGATCGACGGCCACTGCCCGCAGCCGGGAGAGTTGCTGATCCAGCAGGACCTGGCCGAAACCTTCCGCACCGTCGCCGCTGAGGGCCCCGACGTCTTTTACGGCGGTGCCCTGGGCGACGTCATCGCCGCCTTCCTGGCCGATGTGGGTGGCATTCTGACGAAGCAGGACCTGCTCGACAACAAGCCGCAGTGGCTCGACCCGCTGGGCGTCGACTATCGCGACTGGAAGATCTGGGCACCGCCGGCGCCGTGTCAGGCGATTCAGTATCTCGAAACCCTGAAACTGCTGGAAGGCTTCGACATTGCCGGCATGGGCCACAACACGGCCGAGACGCTGCACACCTTCATCGAAGCGGTGAAACTCGCCTGCATCGACCGCATCACGTACACAACCATGGCTGACAGCCCCACTGCCGGACTGCTGTCCGATGGTTATTGTGAAGAGCGCCGCAAGCTTATCGGTGAACGCGCCGGGGTATCCATGGGGGACACCTTCCGCACCGAAGAGCAGCAGGGCGAGATCGCCCCGGGCGACCCGGAACCATGGATGAAGACGGAGTGCACGACGCACTTCGACACCATCGACGCTGACGGCAATGCCGTCGCCTGCACGCAGAGCCTGGGTTCCGGCTTTGGCTCGGCCATGGTGGTGCCGGGCACGGGCGTCGCTCTGAACAACTTCATGAACTGGTTCGACAACGTGAAGGGCAGCCCCAATGCCATCGGCCCATCCCGCAAAAATGAGATGTGCGTGTCACCGGCGCAGGTATGGGACAAGAACGGCCTGCGTCTGCTGATCGGCACGCCAGGGTCCTATGGCATTCTGCAGACAACACCGCAGATGATCATGAACGTGCTGGACCATGGCATGAATGTGCAGGCCGCCATCGAGGCGCCACGCCTCAAGGCGACGCGCAAGTTCAATGTCGATGTCGAGACGCGCATTCCCGCCGAGGTCCGCGCCGAACTGGAACGGCGCGGGCACACGCTGTCTGCATTGGGCGACTGGTCTGCTGGTGTTGGTGGCGGTCAGGGCATTCACGTCGATCCCGTGTCCGGCGCCTTCATGGGCGGTGGCGATCCGCGGCGTGACGGTTACGCCCTGGGCTGCTGATGGGAACGGATCCCGGATTCCACCGAACCGTTGGCACTTCCACAGTCGATGCCTGGTGTGAGGACTGCGTCACCGGTCTGGCAACACGTGTCGAACCCGGTTCGGTCGACGTCGTCGTCACGTCCCCGCCGTACAACCTGGGTACGCGCTACAAGCGCTACGACGACACCCTTTCCCGGCAGGAGTACATCGAGTGGATGGGCCGCTGGGGGGAAGCCGTTCATGGTGCCCTTGCCGCTGGCGGCTCGCTGTTCCTCAACATCGGCGGCAAACCCACCGATCCCTGGGGACCCTTTGAAGTCCTGATGAAGCTGCGCGAGTACTTCGAGTTGCAGAATGTCATTCACTGGGTAAAGTCGATCGCCATTCAGAAAGAGGACGTCGGGCGTTATCCTGGCATCACGGGCAACGTGTCTGTGGGCCACTACAAGCCGATCAACAGTCCGCGCTACGTCAACGATTGCCACGAATACATTTTCCACCTCACCAAGAGCGGCGACGTACCGCTGGACCGTCTCGCCGTGGGCGTGGAGTATCAGGACAAGTCGAACATTTCGCGCTGGGGTGGCGAAGGCGCAGATCGGCGTTGCCGGGGCAACACGTGGTTTGTCCCCTATCGGACCATCCAGAGCCGCGACAAGCAGCGCCCGCACCCGGCGACCTTCCCCGTCAAGATTCCGCAGATGTGCGTGCGCCTCCATGGTCTGGAGCGCACCCGGTGTGTCGCCGACCCCTTTCTCGGGATCGGCTCCTCCGCCATCGCCTGCGTGCAACTCGGGGTGGATTTTGTCGGTTTCGAGACGGACGCCGATTACTGCGCCCAGGCGCAACTCGCCGTCGACGAGGCGCTGGCAGCGAGGTCGCCGACATCGCAGTGACAGAAATCGTCGGCGCCACGCGGCTTCGAAGGCTGAAAAAGGCGCAGTGCGCCACCTGAGAAGGCCGGAATCCGGGTCTCGGACAGGGGAACGATGTCACCCGCGAGGTGGCGACGCCGTCGTTGCGGCGACGGCCGACAGGTTTGTGCACACTGGAACGAACGGTGAACCAGCCCGCACACCATCTTCATAGTGTTCCGCTGGTCTGGCAGCACAGCCAGTGATGTTCGCCTCACCGACTACCACTGAACTTGGGAGAACCTACCTGTGATACCCGAAAATCGAGTCCCTGCACATCCAGGCGAAATACTTCAACGAGAGTTTCTTGAGCCGCTGGAGATCAACCAAGTGGCCTTCGTGGGAAACGCGGCGTGACGCCGGAGACCGCGTGGTTTTTCTCACAGGCCCTCGATACCAGCCCCGAGTTCTGGCTCAATCTCCAATCACTTCATGATCTTTCGAGGACGCAACCGAAGTCGGAAATTCAGAGGCTTCGGCGCGCCGGATAATAGGTTCGTTGACCTCGCTGTCTTCGTGCCAGGGAAGTGAGTGACAGTCATCACAGAGACAGACTGAAGCCACGACAACCGTGGTAACATGGCATCATAGGAAAGACACGTCCGAGTAGGCCGAGCACCGAGATCGCAAGGAACGCAACCTTGACAGTTCTATCTGTGAGTGCCGCGGCGATGATGGATCCGTCACGATCGCCAGGTCGGAGTATCGGCGCTGTCCCTCTGGACGCCCGCTTGGCGAGGTGCTCCAGGCGCCTACTCGTCGAACCACACTGTGATGTCGCCGCCTGCTCTCAGAGCGACATCGTACGCCGACCAGTTCTTCACTCGATGCTCACGCAGATGCTGTTGGCAATGTCCCCGTCAACGCTATGGCAGTTCGAGGGGAATCAGTGCCCCGATTTCGTCGGCCTTGTCACTGCGCATCGCGTGCCAGAGATCCCAGTCGCTCTGTAGACCAAGCCAGAAGTCAGCGGGCATACCAAGCAATTGTGCCAGCCTGAGGGCCGTATCGGGTGTTACCGAACGGCGAGCTTTGATGATTTCGTTCAGACGAGGAAACGACACACCAAGACGGATGGCAAAGGCCGTCTGTGTGATGCCCAGTGGCTCGATGAACTCCGCTCGTAGCATCTCTCCCGGGTGGGTCGGGGCTCGATCGGTCGGCAGCCGGCGAGAGATGAGGCTCTTTGCCGGCCTGGTGGTAATCGATGATTTGGACTTCGTAGGCATGTCCATCCTCCCAACGGAAACAAATGCGGTATTGCTGATTGATTCGAATACTGTGCTGGCCTCGACGTTCACCGCGCAGTCTCTCGAGTCGGTTTCCAGGCGGGATCGCCAGATGCTGGAGATCCCGAACGCGGTTGATCTGATCCAGTTTTCGTCGAGCAACTGGCCACAGAGCCGAGGGGCACACGGCGCGCGCAGCGCGAGTGTTTCGCCCATCGAAGATGTCTTCTGTACCCTTGTCGGAGATTGAAGCTATCACGCCTCAGGTTATAACGGGTAACGGAATGCATGTCAAGGACGAGGAACGTCAGATCCTCGAAGAAGCCATGGAGACCATCATCTGTGTCGTGTTCTTCGGAGGTCTGCGGCGATAGCCGTCATGACGATCGAATCCTCGCCCGATTGCCGGAAACTAACGCGAGTGAGGTCAACTACCGAAGACATCGGCGAAAGCGAAGAAGTCATCGAATCCGACAAGGCCATCGCCATCCATATCGTGGAGCAGATCGCCACTACCAGAGGCGTCAGCGAAGCTGAAGAAGTCATCGAAATCGATCCGTCCGCTGGCATCGAAATCACCCGGCCGTGAGATGGCTGTGAAGCGGTTCGTCTCACTCCATGAGCCATCCCCTCCACCATTGCGGCCCCGGACCCGCCAGTAGTACGTCTGGCCGTAGGTCAGGCTGTCAAGGCTCAGCGACAGGGACGTCGTCCCTTCGGCGCGGTGGCGAACATCGGCGAAAGCGGCGTCGGCGGCCACCTCGACCCGGCTGTAGGGGAAGGGCGTGACCTCCTGCCAGGTCAGATCCGTGCGGGGCCCCGTCCTGCCACCGGGCACGGGTTGAGTCAGGATGGGTGCGTCAGGTGCTACCACGAACTCGGATCCCCCGCACGTTTGGCGCAGCGAAACGGAACCTCGGCGCTTGAACTGCCGCCGATTCTAGATCTTCCGAAGAGCGCCGACGAACTCAGCACTCGTCGACGTATAACCAATGACATGTTCGAAGTTGCGGAACATGATCATGCGCAACCAGCCGCCTTCCTCCAGAGACTCGTCCACCGTATCGGGATATTCCGACGACTGGGTGCAGTCACGCAGCAGCACGACGCGGTAGTTGTGCTCCACCGCCCCGGCACACGTCTGATAGAGGCATGCCCGTTGCGAAAAGCCGACGGCGATCAACGTCTTGATATCGTGGCAGCGCAAGTGATAATCGACGTGCGTCTCGTGGAAGCCTGACCATTCCCGCTTCGGAAAGTCCGGCTCGTGCGCCAGCGGCTGGATCGACGGCGAGTACTTCGGCACCACCGGACCCCGCGCCGGCGATGGCCTGTTGCCAGCCTCCGCATTCCCCCACCGCGTGCCGTGGATCTCGCGCTTGATACTGCCCGGTTCATCGGACAGTGAAAAGTCGTTGTGGATATAGATCACATGCATCCCTGCTTCACGAGCGGCCACCAGAGCCGGCGCGATTCCGTTCTCGACATAGGGATTGCCCTCCCCACAATCCGAATCCACGATCATGAACGCCGTCTGCGACAGGTTCAGTTCCACATCATCAAACACATGCCCAGCTCCCCCGTACCACCGAACCGGCAGCTTCAACATCGACATGATTCACTCCCAAAAGTTGTGTGGGTCACGCAAAGGCAGCTTGGAATTCCGGCCAGCACAGAACTCTCAATAGAAGCCTGACAGTTTCTCAAAAAAACAGGTCCGAGCGCAGCCCCGAGCGGTTCGGCGGCGGCGCCGCAGACCGCGCAGCGGGCCGTCCAGGCCCCGAAGGGGCGGACGCCAGGATGGCGTCCGTCGATCGAGCCGCGAGGCAAGCCGAACCCGCAGCGCAGCGGCCGGAGGCGCAGGCGTCGAACCGCGTACGCTCAGCTAGCCGAAAGCCTCAGGCCGTGGCGTCGCCGGTGGCCAGTACCCCTGCGGGTCCTCATCCCATTCCTTCCCACACATGCGCGAAATCACCTTCCATTCCGCCGCCGTCAGATGCGCGTGGTTGTGGAACAGGAAACGCTGCAGTCCCGCCTCGTGAGACGCCGTGAGGATCCGATACAGATCCCCTGCCGTCATCGGATCACCAGCGTGTGGCATCCGTCCCGTGTCCACCCATGGCAGGATCTTGTGCGGGTCGCTCACGGCCGCAAGAGCCCGCGCGGTCTCTTCCTTGACGACTTCATCGAAGAATGCCTGCGGGAAGCCCAGTTCCATATCGGCCAGGGATTCGACCTCGGGCAGATGTACGCCGAGCCAGGCGCGGGCGACAGTGAAACACTCGGTCTCGTTGAGGCCGGGGTTCCAGCGGCGGATCTGCTGCACCCAACGGGCAACGGTGCCATAGAGGCCGTCGAAGCCGCGATGCCAGAAGTAGTGCTTCACCTGGAAGATGTCGAGCACCTCGTCCCAGGCCAGATAGTCGATCGCCGTCATGCCGCTGAAGACGGCCGACCGCAGGCCGTTACCGAGCAGCAGCTTGCGCGGCATTCTGTCGAGTTCGGCGCGGAAGGCGCGGGCCGTAGCCAGGCCGTCATCCCGTCGCCAGCGCAACCAGTAGAGGGCGTCTTCCGTCAGATCGAAGAGGTTGATGCCCTGCAGAAAACCGTGGTTGCCGTAGTAGCCGACGGCTTTGGAGGTGAAGCTCTGGAAACGCTTGTGCAGATGGGCTCGACCGGCATCGAGACGGAACGCATCCCAGCCGCGGGCAGCCGCCGTTGTCTTCTCGCTGTCGTTCATCTGCCGGAAGACAGCGTTGCCGTGGTGATAGATGAGCTCGTACGCCGACTCCGTCCAACCGTCCATCAGACCACCGTCGGCCTGAGGAAAGGCGCTGAATACATCCTCCCAGATGGCAGCCTGCAATTGGGCGCCGTGGGGGTCGTCAGCCACAGGCAGACCCGTTGCCCGATGCGTTCCCTGGCCGGGACAGAAGATGAGCACGCCCCAGCCCCGACGTTTGGCATCGTCGAGCATCACCTGCAGACGCTTCTCCTTGTCTGCATTCAGTGGCGCATCGGTCGGCTCGAGCTTGATTCCCCGCCGGCGAAAGATCTCCGGATCGGATCGATAGGCAGGCACGGTAAAACCGCCATCGTCATCGGCGAACAGCAGTCGCCCAAAGACCAGGCCGCGGATGCCTCCCTCTTCCCAGGCGTCGAAAATGCGCTCATAGTCGTCGACGACGGCTTCCAGCGGCTGACCGATGCGGATCCATGGTTGCAGCATGTGGTACTTGCCTCCGATTCAGCTCTTCTGGTGCTCGTCTATGGTTCGGCGCCGTCGTCACCCAGTTCCGCATCCAGCGATCTCCAGGCATCCTCAACGGGAGCGGCCACGTCCTCGAGCAGATCGAACTCGGTTTCATCTTCTTGCAGATGCTCCTGGGCCCGCGCCACGCGCACCCGTTCGAGCTCGAGACGTTGTTCCGGCGTCAGGATCGCCTCGAAGGAGAGGCGATACTCCTCTCGTAGCCGTCGATAGTCGTCAGTGACGAGGGTTTCTCCCGTCTCACGAAGCTCCCGCACCTGTTCGCGCAGTCGCGCCAGCAAGGACAACCAGCGCCGACGCTGCAGATCATCCAGACCCAGCGCGTCCAGCAGACGGTTCGATACCTCGGGCATACCCTGGCCATCAAACAGGATCTGCTCGCGCAGGGTTGTGCGGGCTCGTTCCATCAGGTCCAGTTGTGTGACGGTAAGCACGGAGTCGCGCCTGGTCCGGTAGGCACGCAGCGCCTCACTGTAGCGCAGACGCCCCTCTTCCGCGAGAACATCGCCATCCTCGACCATTTTCCGCAGAGCTGTCACATCCGACTGCAGGCGATCACGCATGGCTCGCAGCGTATCCTGTTGACTCTGCGTCAGGTCGAGGGCCTGGAGCAGTCGCCGGCGAGAGTCCTGCCGGGCGCTGTCGACGCGGGCCGTTGACCATTGCGCCTGCAGGGGAGCCGCGCAAGCGAACAGTATGCTCAGGAGGATGGTCAGGTGGAAGCATGTACGCATGGAATTGGACTCGGGTGGTGAAACGGGAGAAGCGACACGAGTGCAGACAGTGTACGCCGTCTGCAGGCCCCTTACAATGGAATCATCAGACGCGGTACACGCGCTTGGACTTGTCCGGCCCTTCGTCTTCGCCAGCCTTGCTATCCATGATCCTCTGCCCCATTTCTTCGACTTCAGCGCGTTCATCGCGGGACAGGTCGGGATAGAGGTTGTTCAACCGGCGGCGGAGGAATTGCTGCACCCTGTTGCGGCCGTCCTTCTCATCGACGGAACCATCGAACAGACGTTGCATGCGCAGTTTGATGCGCAGGCGCCGCACCTCCTTGTGGAAGGGCGTCGTCAGCTTCAGCAAGGTCGTGAGCAGAGCGACCACACACTTGATATCTGCAGCCGCCTTGATGCGCTCGTTGCTGTCTTCCGAGTTGAGTCGATCGGACAGTTCCTCCCGACTCAACTCACGCAGGTCGTCGACGAAGCTTTCCGTAACGGAGAACTTGCCGATCTTCTGGTCGGGCGTGTAGACGTGCCGGTAGGGCGGCATGTTGGCCGCCATCATGCGCATCTCGTGGTCCTTGCGCTCCATTAAGGTTCCAAGTTGGTCGAGCAGGTCGCCGTCCTCATCCAGTGTCTTGGTGACGATGCTGAGGTTCACATCATCAGCATTCTCCGCCACGACCTGATTCTTGTGCCGGATGAGGAAGCCAAAAGCGTCGTCCCGATCCTTCGGCAGGCGGCGCAGCGCCTCAAAGACATTGAGGTAGTGCACGGAGTTGTCCACCGCCTCGCGCAGGCGGCTCTTCAGTTTCTCGCGCACCACATCCGAGATCTCACTGCGCAGTCGATTGGCTTCAGCCTCATCGATGTCGCCATCGGCAAGTCGCTTGTCGATCCCGTACATCTTCCTGAGATCGGCGACTTCTTCTTCACTCAGCAGTTTCTGCTGGAGATAGGCATCCAGATTTCGCGGCGCCCGGTAGACTTCCTCTCCTGCCAGTTCGTCGGTGCGGGCTTTCTCTTCGGCGATGCGCTCGGCCTGCTCCGCCGCGGAAGGATCCGCCGCGTACGCCGAGACCTCAGCGGCCTCTGTCGGCTCTTCCACAGTTGTGGTATTGACGCCAGCCATGCCCACGCCGCGGCGCATCCGACGCTTGCGGCTGTCACGGCGCGGGGGCGGCACTCGGACCTTCTTGCCCTCGGCGATGCGGATGATTGCCTGTTCCACAGCCCCGGTGAGCATGCGCGGGTCGATATCGATCCCCATGCCCTCCAGCCACATTGCCGTGCGCCCCTCTTTGACCATCCGCACGATCATCTCGCGCGCTTCGGCGTCGTTGTCACCGGTGGACTTGAAGAATGCATCCACCGCGTTTTTGATGCCGGCACTCAGGTAGGTCTCCGGGTGTTTCTCGTTGACCTGCATGATCATTTCGAGAATCCGGGCTTTCACCGGCCGCGACGGCACCACCCCGACGACACGGCGAAACTCGCGCACCATCACCTTGAAGAACTGCTCATGGGTGATGAGCACTTCGTGATTGCGAAGACGCCGATCGATTCGTTTCCACAGCTCGACCTTGA
Organism: bacterium; assembly: GCA_027593305.1. Taxonomy (GTDB): domain Bacteria; phylum Latescibacterota; class UBA2968; order UBA8231; family UBA8231; genus UBA8231. The sequence goes on along the minus strand of JAQCJA010000036.1, from coordinate 3,477 downwards.
GGTCGCTGGGCAGCACCGTTTCGACGGCGGGTTGCGGGGGTGCGGTCGTCATGATCGGAGAAATATAGACAAGATCCCTTGATTCAGACCCCCTCCGTCAACCGGAAGTGGCCGCCGCGGCGAGCAGAGCCTGCAGATTCGTACCGAGGATCTTCCGTCGGTCGGTATCGGCAATGAACGTGCAGTGCGTACGGAACGCCTCCAGGGCGTGCTGGTGCGTCATATGGGTACGCACAACCGGGTAGTCGGATCCCCAGCAGAGGCGGTCTGCACCGAAGGCCTCGTAGAGCCCGCGGACGACATCGTGCGTGTCGTGGTAGGGATACTCCCAGGAGATGGGCGCAACGTAGTGGAAACCTGACATCTTGATGCAGATGTTGGGAACCGCAGCCGACGCGGTGATCTGCGCCAGACGCTCGCTGTCGCCGACGCGGGCTCCGGCCATGTGGTGACACAGAAAGGGTATGGTCGGGAACCGCCGCGCCAGTTGCTGCAGGGCCGGTTGCCATTGAGGCCCAAGAGCCAGACTGGCGATCAGTTTCAGCTCCGCTGCGGTCTCGAAGAAAGCGAGGCCCTCATCAGAGGCAAACCACTCCGTATCCGACTTGAGATAGTGAGTGAAGCCCTTCAGCTCATAGCGCTCGGCTGCCTCGCGCAGACGCGCGGCAGCTCCCGGTGTGTGATAGGTGTCCGACCAGGAACAGTCGACATCGGCGAACTGGATGAAGCGATCCGGATGCCGCCGCACAACGTCGTGTACGTAGTCGTTGTTGCCCGAATTGTGCTCGATGCGGGCGCATACGAGGACCGCCTGATCGACACCGTTGCGATCCATCTCCCAGAGCATCATCTCTGCAAGTCCCCGGTTCTCGTGATCTGGTACCGGGGGCTCGTAGGGCCAGAACTCCCAGGCGTGGCAGTGTGAATCGATGATCATGTTGTGCCTTCCTAGGTAAAGGATATCGGCTGCACGCCGGGTGGGATCGCCCCTTAACAGTTGGCTTGCCAGCGCTCCGCGTCAATCCCAACAGTTTTGGGCAGCCGACTGACCACATTGTTGCGCTTCTCGACAACGTAGTTTTCGTATATCAGCTCCCTGGTATCACAACGCGTGGGTGCTGGGCTCGGAAACCGGCTTTGTCCTGCTGACTCTGTTTCTGCTGTCCCGCGTCCTGCGAAGCAACCGCGAACTGCGCCGCCTCAACGAGCAACTGCAGCAGGTCAGCGGCTACAAGTCAGACTTTCTGGCACGCATGTCCCACGACCTGCGCACACCGATGAACGCCATCATCGGTTACACCCGTATCCTGCTGCGACGTACGGTGGACGACCTCGATCCGCGCATGTTCCGCAACCTGGAAAACATTCATACCAGCGCCGATCATCTGCTGGTGCTGATCAACGACATTCTCGATCTGTCGCGGATCGAAGCCGGACGTATTGATCTGACACCGCGGGACACCGACGTGAAGTCTCTCGTCGAGGGCTGCGTCGCTGCCGTGGAGCCCCTTGTGCGCAGCAAGGTCGAACTGCGCCAGGAACTGGACGATCTGCCGGCGGCGCACCTCGACCCCGACCGCCTGCGCCGGGTCGTCATCAATCTGCTCAGCAATGCTGCGAAGTTCACTGATACCGGCACCATCACCGTGTCCCTGCGCGCCACCAAGGGCGATGCGGGCAGCACGTTGGAGTTGACCGTTGCTGATACCGGCATCGGCATCCCTCCCGAGGATCTGCCCCATGTGTTTGAGGAGTTCCGCCGGGTCAACGGCGCCGGCAACGCGCAGGAGGGCTCGGGTCTGGGTCTGTCCATCGCCCGCCGGTCCGTCGAACTGATAGGCGGTACGATCACGGCTGAAAGTGTTGTCGGCCAGGGCTCCACCTTTACAGTGCGACTTCCCGGTCCTTCCTCAGGTGGCGCCGTTGCCTGATCCTCCATGAAGACCGCGTCCCTGACTCTCTCCCGTCTGTTACGGATTCGCCCGGGAGAGGGCGCGCGTGTCGTGCTCATGTTGGTCTATTCCGTCGCTGCCGTGGGCGGCATTGTCATCACCGGCCAGTTGGCCAGTCGTGTGCTGTTTCTGGGTCAACTGTCGGGCCGCGACCTGCCGTACAAGTTCATCCTGCCGCCGTTGTCGCTGATGTTGGTCGCCGCCTTCTATGGGCAGATCGCCAACTGCTGGCGTCGGGATCACCTCATCATTGGCACCTGCCTGCTGGCCATAGCCGGCTTCCTGGGCCTGCGCCTGCTGCTGGCGTTACCCGCGGGGCACACCTTTGCCGCCGTATGTGGTCTGTATGTCTTCACCGATGTCGTCAGCGCCCTGGTTGTGCTGCAGTTCTGGACCTTCGCCGGTGACATTTTTGACCCCCGTGAGGCGCGTCGTCTCTTTGGTCTGATCGCCGGCGGCAGTACGTTGTCGAATCTGCTGTTTGGTGGCGCCCTGAGCCTCACCGCTGACCGCATCGAACCGGCGCAGTTGCTGTACGTCGTCAGCCTCAGTCTGCTTGTCTGTGTCGTCTGTGTCGCCGCCCTCGGTCGCCGCTGCGCCGGCGCCCTGCGGCTGGCCCGACAGTCCCGTCCAGGGTCGCCGGCGTCGACGGTCGATGCCTGCGCGCATCCCCTCGTGCTGAGTCTGGCGGGGCTGGTGCTCATCGTCACCGTCGTCAGCAACGTCGCCGACTACCAGTTGGATCTGGCCCTGCGGGCGCTCTATGGCAGTGATACGGCCGGCATGTTGAGCTTTCTCGGGACCTTCCGGGCCGTCGCCGGAATCGGCGCTTTTGTCCTGCAGTTCTTTGTCGCCAGCAGGCTGGTGGATCGCTTCGGCCTGATCGCTGCCCTGCTGCTGCTGCCTGCCGCCATCGCCGTTGGTGGCGGTGTCATCCTTCTCACCGCCGGTGCTCTGTGGGCCGTCGCCATACCGCGCGCCGGCGATGTCGTGCTCAAGTACACGGTACACGATGCAGCGGTGAACCTGCTGTTTCTGCCCCTGGGGGATCGGCTGCGGGCACGTGCCAAGGCGCTGATCGACGGCATCCTCAAGCCGCTCGTTGCTGTGGCTGCCGGTCTGGTCTTTCTCTGGGTGGGCCCGGGCACGGCACCCGTGGACTGGGTGCCGGCGCTGTTCGTCTGTGTCGCCTTGTGGTGGTGGCTTGCCCGTCGAGCCCGGTCCCAGTACGTCGAGACCCTGTCGCAGAGCCTGCGCCTGCGGCGCCTGGATCCGGATCGTGTGGGTCTCGACCTGACTGACCCAGCCTCGGTGCGTGTGCTGCGCGACGCACTGCGATCCCCCGATGCCATGCGCATCACCCATGCGCTGGGGTGGCTGGATGGTATGGAGACCATTGACTGGACACCGGACGTTGCGCCTCTGGTGCAGCACGAGGATGCCCAGGTCCGTGCCGCTGCCGTGGCACTGTTGGGGCAGCAATCAACGGGGAAACTCGATGCAGTTCTGGAACTGGCCTTGCGCG
>JAQCJA010000626.1 GCA_027593305.1 bacterium | reverse complement strand
ATGTCACCGAAGCTGAAAGTGGAACCAGCGATACGCATCAGCGGAACCAATCGTAATGGAGGTTCGGGGTCCGATCCGCCAGCGGCCGCGACACACGCTCCCCGCCGGCGGTGCGAAACTGTGTCGCCGAATCATAGGAAAGGTCCACAATGAGGGGAACGCTGACGGGCTCGACGACGCCTGTCGGGGATGCTACCCTTCGAAGCGACAGAAACAACAGGACCGGCGTGGTCACCCTCCAGAAAGGTTGGAGTGATGAAACTGGGAGAGATGAACTGGCCCGACGTGGCCGAACTCGATCGTGAGAAGATCGTTGCCGTATTCCCCATTGCCTCTTTCGAACAGCACGGACATCACCTGCCTTTTCTTACCGACACGATAGAGACGATGGGTGTAGTCGACCGTCTCGACGCGCGCGCGGGCGACCGTGTGCTCTGTCTGCCGACACAGTGGTTGGGTTTCTCCTTCCACCACATGAATTTCGGCGGCAGCCTTACTGCCACCTCCGAGACGCACATTCACATGATCGTCGAGACCGTGGACGGCCTCGTGAAGGCGGGCTTTCGGCGCGTGCTTATTCTCAACGGACATGGTGGCAATCAGGCGAACCAGAAGGTGGCGCAACAGATCCTCAAGCAGAAGCATGACAACGCCTGCGTTCTGGGTGCCTCGTGGTGGGAGGTGGCGGCGGAGGGTCTGGACCGGATCAAGGAGAGGGGCCCCACAGGCTCCGGGCACGCCGGCGAGATGGAGACCTCCCTCATGCTGGCCCTGCGTCCCGATCTGGTGCGGACCGATCGCCTGCAGGATGACGGATGGCTCCCGGACTCGGTCCACGGCGCCCGTGTACAGCGCTTCCGACGAATCGACGAGCAGACCGAACGTGGCGTCTACGGCCACCCGACGGCGGGCAGTGCTGACAAGGGCGAGCGTATGCTAACCACCGTCGTCGACAGCCTGGTGGAGGTCGTTGACGACATGCTCGCCAACCGCTTCTGACTATCCTATCTGCCCATGAACCGTATTTCAGCGAAGCGATTCCTGCTGGCCTGGAGTGTCGTGGTCTCGGCAACCGGACCGGTCAGATCCCAGGCGCCGACGGACCTGGCCATGCTCTCCATCGAAGAGTTGATGGAGATCGAAGTCTACACCGCCTCACGAGGGGATCAGCAGTTGTCGCAGACCGCGGCGGCGGCGACCGTGCTCACTGCCGACGATCTGCGGCGGGCGGGCGTCACCAGCATCCCCGAGGCGTTGCGCCTGGTCCCGGGGATGGAGGTGGCGCGCATCGATGCCGGCAAGTGGGCCGTCACGGCGCGGGGCTTCAACGATCTGTTCGCCAACAAACTGCTGGTGCTCGTGGACGGGCGTTCCGTGTATACGCCACTGTTCTCAGGTGTGTTCTGGGACATGCAGGCCCTGCCCATGGCCGACATCGACCGCATCGAGGTGGTGCGTGGCCCGGGCGCCGCTCTCTGGGGTGCGAATGCGGTCAATGGCATCGTCAACATTATCACCCGCTCGGCAGCCTCGACCCGTGGCGTGCGGCTGACCGTGGGGGCCGGCAGCCAGGAACGGGGCCTTGTCGAGGTCAGTTCGGGTGGTCGACTGGGCGAGGGGTTCCACTACCGCGTCTACGCCGGGGGGAGTGAGCGGGGATCGCTGGCCAATCCAGCGGGGCGGGATGGCCACGATGGCTGGCGCCAACACCAGGGGGGCTTTCGCGTCGATGGCCGACTGTCACGCCGTGACTCCCTGACCGTGCAGGGCGGAGTATATGACGCCGAGGTGGATCAGACCTGGTCTCTGAGTCTGTCCCCGCAGGAGCCGGAACCTCGGCAGGTGGTGTCGTCAACGCCCAGTTCACAACAACACCTTCTGGGACGCTGGACACACGAAAACCCGGGCGGGTCCGACGTCGTGTTACAGTTGGCCTACGCCCGCACCGAGCGCGAGGAGGCGCCGATCGAGGGCCGCACCAGTATCCTCGACGCGGACGTGCAGCAGAGACTGTCTGTTGGCACCCGTCAGGATGTCATCTGGGGGTTGGGGTATCGCTGGACGCAGGACCGGCTCATGGGCAGCTTTGCGGCGAGCACCGATCCAACGCATCGAAGGTATGACCAGATCAGTGCGTTTGCGCAGAACACGATACATGTCAAGCCGGAGCATCTGGGGCTGATCCTTGGCTCGAAGCTCGAGTATTTCGACCTGGGCGGCGTTGCCTTCCAGCCGAATGCCCGTCTGCTGTGGACACCCGACGCCCGACATACCGCGTGGGTCGCTGTGTCACGCGCGGTACGAACGCCGTCGCGCTCCGACCACGATCTGCGGGCGGCGCGCCTGGCCCCGGCGGACCTGGTGCCGGACAACTTTCCCACGACTTTCGTCGAGGAGCGCGGCAGCCGCTTGTTCCAGCCCGAGGAGGTCACGGCCTACGAGGCTGGACTGCGCGGACAGGTGCACGAGAAGCTGTTCGTCGACCTGGCGATCTACCACAACCGCCATGACCGCCTCCGTACGACGGAGCCCAGCCTGCCACAACTGGACTCCTTCGGCGGTGTTGCCTATGTGATCGTGCCTTTCGTTGTGCACAATCGCATGGCAGCCACCACGCAAGGCCTGGAGTTGTCCGCCGACTGGCGCCCGCGGGCAGGGCTGCGACTGCAGCCCGCCTGGACCTGGCGGCGCATGGATATCGAACTGGACGACGACAGCGCCTACCTGGCGGGGATCGGTTGGGAGGGGGTCAGTCCCGAGCAGCAGTTCGTCCTGCGCACATCGGTGGATCTGCCCGAGGCAGTCGAACTAAATCTGACAGGGCGCTACGTCGGTGCGCTGCCGTACATCGATCTTGACTCGTACCTCAGCCTGAGCCTACGGTTGGGCTGGCGGCCGAGAGCTGA
>JAQCJA010000625.1 GCA_027593305.1 bacterium | reverse complement strand
ACTTGCTCGGTCTTGCCATCTGCGAATCCTCTCAGGGAATTCGCCCTCCGACAATCCCGGGACGGTTCAAGACGAGAAAATCGAGTTGATTCTCACCTATGTCCCACAGGCGACGCTTCGGAGAGTTCTCACTGCCTGTTCCTCCTATTCGCAGGGACCTGACCGGGGACGCTTGAAGAACAACGTATAGTCCACCCTGGTCATCATCATGTTGAACATCGCCGTCGCCGATAGGCCGTTTAAGGGGGCCCTGCCCTGACATAACCCTCGATTATCAGACCTTGGGCACCCTACCCCGGGCTATCGAGTGGAACTGACCGAAGTGGCGCCATACCCATTCCTGAGCCTGCCCGCCATCAAGCCAGGGGACTATCGAGTGACCGTCACGGTCTCATCGAATTGACCTAGAACCCGAACTTGATCTGCAGCTGCACACGGCGCGGGCTTGCCACGTTCGTCGGCTGCTTGAAGAAGGGTGAGGTCATCACTCCGCTGTACCCGACGTAGTTCGCTCGATTCAACAAGTTCTGGAATTGCAGCGCCGCGTTCACCGTCATCCGGCCCAAGGGGTTGGCCGCCGGCGCGTTGGGAAGCGGCGGACCGAAACGCCATGTGTATCCCAACCGGCCGTTCAGGTTCCAGTGGGCGGCCGTACGCAAGGAATTGCGTGACACGCCAACTGGCCGATCATTGAACAACCCGTCGAGGTTGTCGTCCTGGCCGGTCGTGATGTTGTACGGCGACCCGGAGCCGGCGGCCGCGTTCAGGTTCAGGTTGAGACCTTCGACGAGCATGATACTCACGGCCGCATTCGCCGCATGCGTGGCCCGCCCAGACCCCCATTCAGTGGCGAGGTTGTCACCGTTGGCCGGCAGGGCGAACGCCCCGGTGCTGTTGGCCGTGCTGTTGGACCAGGTGTAGTTGGCGGAGAGGAACATGCGCTTCCAGTCCAGCCTCATGTAATTCCAGCCGACGTTTACCGAGTGCAGTTTCGACTCGGCGTCCGACACCAGTTGCACAACATTGGCGAACTCCGGATTTGGCCGGACGCCATTGAGAGGCGGGTTGAGGTTGCGCCCGCGCAGTTCGCCACGGTCCCACGCCCAGGTATAGGACACATTCACGCGCATATCGGTAAGGAGTTGCCGATCCGCACCCAGGCTCAATCGATGACTGTTGGGCAGGGTAAGGTCCTCCGACCACAAGTACCGGTTGGTCGCCGACGTCGCGCCGGTCGACGGCGTCTCCGGATACGACGGTTGCGTGACGTTGATCTCTCTCAGGCGGAATCCGTCGACAAGCTGCGACTGTTTGTAGAGGTTGCCGCTGATCCAGTCGTACAGGTACCCGTACGACGCTCTGAGCGTCAGCTTGCCATCGCGCATCGGTGACCAGCCGACCGTCATCCTGGGGGAAATATTGGTCGAGTCACTCACCAGGCTCTGATAGCCGGCTCGCACCCCGAGTGACAGCAGGACACTGCGTGCGACACGCCAGTCATCCTGGATATACGCACCAACGTTCCACGACGAATACGTCATGTTGGGATCGCCGATGCGGCGTGAGTAGGCCGCAGGCATCCCTGCGTTGAAGGCATCGAGGCTCGCGAAGGTATACGTCCCGAGATAATTCGAGGTGTCGTCGGATCGATATCGCCCGCCCTCGCCTATTGCGCCGGCACGCCAGCTATGCAACCCCCTGACGTAGTCCAGGTCAGTGGCAGCTTCAATCTCGAACTGATGCTGTCCACCGGTGACCTGTGCGCCGCCGCTGGTAAACGCGTCATTGACGCGGATGGTCGGCGCCTCCACTGCGGCGGTACTGGTCGAGGACCCCCACGACAGTTGCAGGCGCGACTCGGTGTACATCCGGCGGCCCAAAGGGCCGCCTTCGGCAATCCGGATCACGTTGTTCGTATTCCTCGATGTGAACGCCCGATCGAGCAGATTGAAGCCACCCGTACCCAGATTGCGGGTCTCGCGGGTCGACCGATCGAAGCTGACTCGCATCGAGTGGTCGGGATTGAGCGCGTAGTCGAGGCGAACGCCGAGATTGGTCAGCTCGCTGGGACGCCGCAACGACTGAGCCAGCGTCGAACCGTCCGCCAGCACGGCCAGCAGATTGGGCGACGTGTACTCCGATGTGCCACCGTAGTTCACCGAAAACGATGCCTTGTCCGGAACGATAGTACCAGCCAGCGATGACCCGTACTGCCGGGTCTGTTCGTCTCCCTTGTTCGGAGTAAACGGGTTGTTCGCCCCAAACACATCGTCATAAAACCCGCCGTTGATGCTTCCCCGCATGGGACCGGCGCCGGGCTGGGTCTTGATGTCGATGAACAGGAAGCCGTCCTTGCCACCGTGATTCTGCGCCGCCATCGCGTCCATCCTTGGCAGCCGGATGGACTTGATTTGAGACTTGTGCGGCAGTGTCCCGCCGGAGAAACCATCCACTCTGATTCGCGAGCCTGGTGGGGACATCGCTTCCAGCACTGCGGCCATTTCTTCCGGATCGTCGGGCAACGCCTCGATCATTTCGCGCGTCAGAATCGTGGAGAACGCCAGCCCCAGCGGGTCAAGGCCTTCCGTCTGCCCGTCGCGCGCCACCGTCACTTCCTCGGCGACGGATTTCAGCCGCAACGTCACGGTTCGACGATTGTCACCCGCTCTCACGCGAACGTCCCGTACGGTCTGCGGCTCGAACCCGGGAAACTGCACGTTGAGGGTATAGCGCCCGGGCGGCAAGGACATGAGCGTGGCGAGGCCTGCATCCGACGCAGCGACCGGCACGAGCGCTACCTTCTGCGTCGCATCTTCCTGGCCCACGATCGCCACCGACGCCCCTGGCAGGACGCCTCCGCTTTGATCGACCACCGTGACGAGCAGCGTGCCAGTGGCGGGCGTCTGGGCACT
>JAQCJA010000035.1 GCA_027593305.1 bacterium | reverse complement strand
GAAGTGACTGTTCAGACGCGGGTGTTCGCGCAGCGCCGTGGCCACAGCTTTGATAATGAGATCGTTGTAGCTGACCTTGCGACCTTCGGCGGCGTATCCCGTGCGGAACTGCTCGAGCCAGACGGCAGAAACAGGCGTCTCGAGGTAGATGTGGGGTGCTTGCTGGTAGCTGGCGGTCAGGCGCTCGGCGGCGATTTTCTGGGGGTGCGTGAGTTCCACGGTCTGCCCGGAGGGCCGGCCAGATGGTATCCCACCAGAGGGTGCTGAATGCACCTGTGCCACAACCACACCCCTGCGGGCCTCCACGTCTGCACTGACGATACGTCCGGACGGCCCCGAACCCTCGACCTGTGACAAGTCGATGCCTTGTTCGGCGGCGATTCTGCGAGCCTTGGGTGAAGCTCTGTGTGGACGACCACCGGCCACGACATGTGCACCTGCATGGGCCGTCACCTGAGCGGCCGACAGAACCGGGGGGGACGGGGGGGACGGAATGGCCGCCGCCGCCACGGGCCTGGCCATGGCAGGTGCCGCTGGGGGTGGCCCAAAATGATCGATCTCCTCGTCCGCCGCGGCAATTACAGCGATGGGAGTGGCCACATCGACCTCTTCCCCAGCCTGCACAAAGATACGCCGAAGAACTCCGGAAGCCTGCGCTTCGACCTCCATGGTCACCTTGTCTGTGACCACCTCAAGCAGCGCCTCGCCTCGTTCGACGAGATCACCTTCGGCTTTCAGCCAGGCACCGATCGTCCCCCGTTCCATGGTCAGTCCGAGTTTGGGCATGACGACTTCTGTTGCCATCAGTTACCGTCCCTCCCGTTCACCGCTTCCCCTTGCGTTGCGGTTTGTCAGGCTTTGCCACCTGCGCACCGGCCACGGCGAGGCCACCTACGGGAGCGCCACCTTGCACGAATTTATGGTAGGCCACACTGCCCCAAATGACAACGAGTCCGACGATCGACACGATCAGAATCGTACGATCAGGCTCGACCATTTCTTGCATGAGAAGTTCCTCTCTATCCTTATCTGTTATGGCGCAGCGCTGCTCAGGCGTCGGCGAAGCCTTCTGCCGGTGAGCGGCTCAGGGCTCGGTCGAGGCCCTGTACAACCTGGGTAATGCTCACGGCTCGGATGTCCCGATCCTGAACGACTTGGACCAACGCGTTGCGGCTTGAGACCCAGCGCCGTGCGTCTTCATCGAAGATGGCAACACACGGCAACTGCAGTGAAATCGCCAGGTGGAGGACATCGGTGTTGCAGGAGATGAGGGCCCGGCAGCCCTGCAGCAAAGCAGCCACGCCAGACAGGTCGATCTGTTCGAAGGGAAGGACTCGGTTGCCATACGCTTTCTTAAGATAATTGACCTGTTTCCGCTCGGCGAGAGAAAAGAACAGAACGGCCCTCGCCCCCCGCTCGATCACGCGACCAACGATGTCGTCGAGCTGGCGACCACTCATTCCCCGTCCCTCGCCCCCGGCCAGATCGATACCGATGACGCTGCCTCGGGCAAACTCACCGTCGAGATAACGCTCGCGCAACTGGCTGCCCTTGCCGTCACCAATGGTCCAGTGCACCTCACCACAGACATCAAGGCCGAGAATGCGCAGCAGGCTCTGATACTGATCGGCCTCGTAGTCCCCAGCGGAACGCCGCACGATCTCGACGTTGTATGGGGTAAGACCTTCACGCTGAAAACCGACACGTAGCCGCGCGCCGCTGAGACCACACAACTGCGCCACCCGATAACTGCAGTCCGGCCCCAGAGAGACTGCCAGGTCAAAGGCCTCTGTGCGCAGCTGCTCAATGAGCGTGCGAAAATCCTGCGACCAGACCCTCTGCATCGAAGTCGTCGACAGGACCCGGTCAACAAATGGAATCTGCCGGGCAAGGGGCGCCCAGCGTTCATCCGTGAGCAGGCTGATATGCGCATCGGGGTACTGCTGCCGCAGGGACTGATAGATCGTGGCGCCGAGAAACAGTCCACCAACACGATCGTTGGGCAGCAGCAACAGCTTTTTCGAACGGCGAAGCTCGGAGAAAATGTCGAGTGACTCGCTCGCGGCCTGTTGCGGTCCCCGCCAGCGCATGGCCAGGCGTTCGGCAAGCGATCCCCTGGTCCACGCAGCATTCATGGATAACAACTCCCGGTGGTGCGCTGCAACCAACGGGCCGTCTCGATACGGCTGCGCCCGAAGCGGCAGCCAGGGGGCGCTACCAGAACTTCGCCTCCGCCTTGGCCACCTGCGCAAGTTTCCGGCAGTGGCGTGCATCGAAGCGGTGCAGACGATCACTCACACCGAGTCCGTTCATGAGAACGCTGTAGAGATCGATCGCGGCGGCGGATTTGGGAGCGTTGAGCACGACAGGGCGTCGCCGCTCGCAAGCATCGAGAATCTTGTCATCGTTGCGCACGTAGCCGACGTATTCGACCTCGGTCGAGAGATATTGACGCACGAGTTGCACGAAACGGTGCACTTCGTCGATGTGGCGCTTGGAACGCACGCGATTGAGGATCAGCTTCGGCCGGTACGCCGCCAGCATCGCCCTGGCTTCCTGCCCTGCCAGTGGATCAACGGCACTCAAGCGCTCGAGCAGGTCTTCCATCCGGCCACTTTTGCGCCCTGCTTCGCGCGCAAAGAGCGCAATCAGGTCAGCGATCGGCTCGTTCCTGCCGAACAGACGCTTCAATTTCCGGTACACCGTGTTCTTGAGAAACCCGTAAGCATCGACTCGAGCCTGGGGCTCAGGTGTGGTGACGATGATGCCTTCGTTGGACAGGGCGAATATGTCCAGTGTGTTATAGGCCGAGCCAGCACCCAGATCAACAAGCACGAAGTCTGCATCCAGGCTCTGAATGTGCCGGATCAGTTTGGTCTTTGCCGCATGGGACAGATTGGCCATGCCCACCAACTCACTGCCGCCGCAGATGAGCCGCAGATTCTCGTTCGGGGTCGGCAACAGGACATCCTGCAGCGTGCCAACCTCACGCGTGAGGAACGTGCTCAGGCTCCTTGGAGGAGAGACCTGATCGAAGAACAAGTGCAGGTCGGCGCCACCCAGGTCGCCGTCAACAATGATGACCTTATACCCCAGCAGCGACAGCCCGACACCCAGATTTGCGGTGAGTGTCGATTTGCCGGTGCCTCCCTTGCCTCCGGCAACGGGCCAGATGATGGTATCTGGCACCTTTGTATCAAGGACAATGACGTTGGCCGGCGCCGCTGCGGCGCGTTTGATTTCAGGCTCGATCTCAAGCTGTGCTGACATGGAGATTGAGGTCCCTGGCAGAAGAGGTGTGCAACGACGGGTAACGGTACACGTTTCGCGTTTCGGGTGTCAAGAGCACCCGGGCGCCAGACCCCCGTTATATCGGCAGTCCCCTCCGCCGCTGCAGGACCGGACCACCAGTTGCCCGAAGCCGGCGACATCCTACATTCGCCCCTGTCCCCACACTCGCAACGAACGGCCATGTCGTGCCCGATCCGCACCCAACCCGTGACTTCACCGCGACCACCTTCGTGGTTCGAAATGGATCCACTTTATTGTTGTGGCACAACAAGATAAAGGCCTGGTTGCCACCGGGGGGACATATCGAAGTCAACGAGCTTCCCGAGGATGCCGCACGCCGGGAAGTCGCCGAGGAGTGTGGCCTGCAAGTGCAGTTGCTGACCACCGGCGCCGGCGCCGGCCGCCTCGGGCAGGTGCAGCGCCTGCATACGCCCGTCTGTGTCCTGCTCGAAGACATCGAACCGGGCCATCAACATATCGACCTGATCTACTTCGCCTGCACCGTAGATGATCGCCCCCCTCAGCTCGATGAGCGAGAGGCGGCACATTTCCGCTGGTGCACCTGGGACGACCTGGCAACTGGTGACATTGGCGAAGACATCCGTGTTCTGGGACGACTGGCGATCAAGGCCGCTCAGGAAGAGACCGACGCATGACCAGCCTCGTCGTGACATCACGCAGGTACCTGGCCCATGATATGGGCGCCGGGCACCCGGAGAGACCACAGCGACTCGAGGCCATTCTGGCCCAGCTTGAGCGAGCCTCGATTGTCGGCGTGCAATGGCTTGAGCCAACCATGGCGCCCCTGGACGCGATACTGGCCAATCACAGCAAAGAGCATGTCGAGCTGATCCGGATTCTCAGTGCCAGCAACCGCCCGCGAGCCGTAACTCCCGATACAGTGGTCGGCCCGGCAACCTGGGAGGCGGCTCTGCTCGCCTCTGGTGGCGCACTTGCCGCCGTCGATGCCGTGCTCGCTGGCCGCGCTGACAATGCCCTGTGCCTGCATCGTCCCCCTGGGCACCACGCCGAACGGGAAGCGGCCATGGGTTTCTGCTTCTTCAACCACGTCGCCATTGCCGCTCGTCACCTGCGAGCCAGCGGTGTCGAGCGCGTCGCCATTGTCGACTGGGATGTGCATCATGGCAACGGCACGCAGGACGCGTTTTATGACGATGCCAATGTGTTCTTCTGCAGCCTGCACCAGTCGCCCCACTATCCCGGCACGGGTCCAGCCAGCGAAACCGGTGTCGGCGAAGGCGTCGGCACGACGCTGAACATTCCTCTGCCTGCCGGTCTGGGTGACACCGAGTATGCCGCCACCATGGCGGAACGGGTGATCCCTGCGCTGCACAGGTTCCAACCTGAGTTCGTGCTCGTATCGGCCGGGTTCGATGCCCACGCCCAGGATCCGCTCGGCGATATGGAGATGACTGCGGCGGGCTTCGCGGGACTCACCGAGCAGGTCGCGGCGTGCGCCCGGCAATGCTGTGGTGGCAGAATGGTCAGCGTCCTGGAGGGTGGCTACGACCTGCAGGCGACAGCCGCGTCGGTGCAGGCCCACCTGGAAGTCCTGGCGGCCTCATCCTGCCGCACCGCGTCAGGTGGGCCGGCCAAAGTCAGGCAGGTCGGATGAAGGTGTGAATATCAACGCGATGCTCGAGTGAGTTCCACGTCACCGCTACCTCATCGGTTCGGTGGTCATATCCGGCGCGAGACATGGCCTCGAGGAAAGGGCGTGCCGCTGGCCGACCTGGATCACTGAGGATCAGGCGACCACCGGGCACCAGCAGGGCGCGAACCGTGCGCATGAGATAGGGATGCAGGCTCTTTTCGTAGGCCACATCCGAGCCCACCAGGACCTGACCTGGTGTACCCACGGGGTGACTCCAGTCGAGGTAGGAAACAATATGCCGCCCGCCCACGCCATTACGCTCGGCGTTGTGAGCCGTGAACACGAGGGCATCTTCGACGAAATCGGTAGCCTCTACCATCCAGCCGAGGCGCGCCAGAGTGACCCCCACAAGGCCCAGACCACAGCCCAGTTCCAGTGCTTTTTCGGGCGGTGGAGATGTCGTCACAAACCACCTGGACAGAGCCAGCGCGGCCGGCCAGATCTCCGCCCAGTACGGAAAGCGTGTAACCTTGTCTCGACCATCGGCTTGTTCCTGCTCGATGAGCCGGTCCAGAAGGGCATAGGGATCGGTCGTCTCGAGCATCGACAGGCGCATATCGCTGACTATATCAACGTCAACGATTTTCGTGTCGTACTTCTTGATCGTCCGCCGGATGTGTTTGCTGGAGTACCGCTTCACCCAAGCCCGCGTCTGTGGACCTTGCGTCGAACAGGCATCGGCGGGCTCACTGCTCCCAGGGCTTGCCGCGGCCGCCACCGGGGCGAGTCACACCCTCTGTCAGCGGAACGTCGCCGCCGTTCCGCATACGGCGCACAATGTCTACCAGATCGGTGCGGAAATTCGCGTCGAACAGCAGCAACCGGGCCTGCTGCCGCACCGTCAGCAGGCTGGCCAACTCCTTGGCGAAATCCTCCTGCGACGTTGCGATGGCTTCCTCCGCCGCCCGCACCTTGCGGATCGAGACTCGCAGGTCATCATCCTCTGCGTCCTCCCGCAACTGCTGCGTGACCTCAGCCAGCACCATCCGACGGTTCTGCTCCAGCGCGTCCAGATGTGCGCGCTGGCGACCGTACACGGGGAAGACCTTGATCGCCTGCTCTTCGTCGATCTCAAGCTCGTCAATCAGGCGCCACATCCGCAGCATTTCGAAATGCTTCTGCCTGTCGCCCGAGCCTCCGCCGATGCCCGCACCCGAACGCTCGAGCCTGAGGGGCTGCGCCATTGCTACCAGTGGCACACCGATACACAGCAGGGTCGATAGCCATCTCAGCCATCCGAGCGCTCGTCGATGCCGCAAGCCGCGTTGCATGATTGTCACCCTCTCTGTTGCCAGCATACCTTACTCGCCAGACAACGCCTGTTACTCGTCCCCAGCCAGTTTGTCGAGTTCCAGCAGAAGTTCGTCTGCCGACGCGGTTTCGATCAAGTATGTCTCGATGAGCATGGCCAACTCGGCATCGTCGGCCTCGGCCACCTCGATCGGATATTCGCCAGCGAGCGCTTCGTGAACAGATGTCGTCGACCTCTGCGTCGGCAACAGCACGAGAAACAGAATGGCCGCTGCGGCGCCCGTCAGCAGCGCTCCCCCCAGGGCCGGCTGCCAGACCGGGCGACGGGGCACCCGCCGTTCCCGCAGGCGCCGCCGCGCACCTTGAAGCAAGCGCTCATCCTGCAGTGGGGTCCATGGCGCTTCGGGAACACGCCGGGTCCATGTCAGGGTCGCCTCGAACTCCTGGTGCCGGTGGCGACAACCGGCGCAGCCGGAGACGTGTTCATCCTGTGTGCCCGAGTCGATCAGGGCAAGGAGCTCGGCGTCCGAACGATGCGTATTCACAACGCCTCACCTTCCTCGAGCAGTCCCGCCTGACGAGCCGCATCGCGCAGCTTGCGGGTCGAAGAATACTGCCTGCGCCACATGGGACGCTCCCAACCCCTGTTGTGTTTAATCGATCTGCGACCAGCGGCGACGAGCCTCATCAATGGCGGTTTCATTGGCTTCCACCGTAAGCCCATCGGTGCCCCCGCGTCGACCCGGGGGGAAAATCGAGCGTGAATAGACGGGGTACGCCTCCGTCCGCAGGTGGGACCTCATGTCGTGACCGCGGCGGCGCTGGCGTTCGTGCCGCAGGGTAGCTATATCGACCGGAGCGACGACGATCTTTTCTCCGGGTCCGGCGTCAGCCTGTGCCAGCAAGCGCCCATCAAAGTCGACCACCATGCTGCCACCTGGCCAGGAAAACGGCGCATAGTGCGCCATCGAGGCCCCCTGATTGGCAGCCACGACGTAGGCGGTATTCTCCAGCGCCCGGCAGCGGTTGACCACGGTCCACCAGTCCATCGGCTCAGTTGCACCCCAGGGATCCATGTACGCAGAAACACGGATCAGGATCTCGGCGCCGTTCGCCGTCAACTGACGGAGGGATTCCGGGAACAACCAGTCGTAACAGATGGCGACGCCGATGTTGCCGATGGGGGTTCGTGCCACGGGGAACAGTTCCTCGTCGTAGTCGGGCAGGTCGTGTGGGCTGGTATGGACCTCCCACGGGATCCACGGGTTTACTTTGCGATATCGACTCAGGATGCCGTCGGGGCCGATCAGGCACGTGGTATTGAATACGTGACCCGGCCATTTGGGGTCCTCCTCGAGAAACGTCGCCGTCTGGATATAGACCCCAAGTTCGCGGGCTTTGGCGACGTATCTGTCGGTATGTTCATTGGGGATCGGCACGGTGAGCTTCGCCTGCAGACCCCGCGCTGTCGGATATATGGGTGCCGCGTGACCGAACTCCGGGAAGGCCAGCAGGCGCACGTCCCAGAAAGGGGCGTAGCCCTCGACGGCCATGTCGACCATGTCCAGCATGCGAGCCGTATTGCGCCCGATCTGCGTGCGATTCTCCGGGTTGGGCTGATCGACCTGGCAGGCGGCCACAGCGTACCGCAGGTTGTTGTCGGTCATTGCCCGGTCGTCGTCTGTAGCCTTTTCGTCTTCCATGCCTTCCTGGCCCCGCGCCGCACCTGGATCATCTCGCCGACGACACAGACAGCGATCTCCTCCGGCGTGTCAGCGCCGATGTTGAAGCCGATGGGCGAGAAGACTTCATCAAGGCGTGCCCGGCTGCCACCACGTTGCTGAATTCGCTCCCAGAGGATCAGTTTCTTGCGCTCGCTGCCCAGCATGCCGATGTAACGCGCTGCCGTACCGATCGCATGTTCAACGACGATTTCATCATGCACGTGTCCGCGAGTGGCGGCGACGATGTAGGTCTGTTCGTCGATCGGGATCCGGGCAAAGACAGCGTCGATATCGTCGGCAATGCACTCATCAACGCTCGGATGACGATTGGCATTGGCGAAATACGGGCGATCATCGACAACCACGACATGGAAGCCGGTGTTTTTCGCCAGCTGTGCGATCTGCCCACCCACATGTCCGCCGCCAAAGACGTACAACAGCGGGGGCGGCGCAAAGGGCTCGATGAAAACGTCGCCGGCTTCACTGGCACCAATGGGATGCAGCCGCGCCTGCTCACTGCCGAGGGCTTCGCGGGCCCATCGGGCCGCCATGGGATCGACGTCAACGCCCAGGGTTCCGCTGCTTCGCTCTCCTGGACCAAAGAGCGCGCGCTCCCCTGCCTGGAGGGCCGTTGCCAGGACACAGGAGCGCCGCTGCCGCCGGGCCTGGTCGATCACACGGTAGTATTCGACGGCCTGTGTATCGAGCCGCTCACTGTAGATCCGCACGCTGCCGCCACAGTTCAATCCATGCTCGCCGGCCTGCTTCTCCGTCATCGTGTACGATGTCATCTGCGGCCGACCCGTGGCTGCGACATCGCCGGCGACAACGAGGATCTCGGCTTCGAGGCAACCTCCACCAATCGTGCCCAGCACCCGACCGTCGGCGAGCACGAGCATCTTTGCTCGTTCGCTCATCGGAATGGAGCCACTACTCTCGACGAGAGAGCAGAGCACCGCAGCCTGGTCGGAGTCGGCAAGTTCAGCAACGGCGCCGATGACATCATCCATCAGTTCACCAGCCCTGCCCGCTCGAACTCGCGGGCGTAGTCGGTGGGGGTATCCATGTCGTCGAGGATCCGCGCGTCGCTCCAGGCGACTTCGACGGTTTCGGCCTCGTGACTGCGGGTGACAGCATTGAGGCCCGTTGTTTCGGGGTCGAGAGCGAGGATTTCCTCTCGGTAGCGACGATGAATGAACACCGGATGGCCGCGCTTGCCGTCATACGTTGGCATGACGATCCCCACGCCGGCTGCGGCGTTGTGCAGGACCGCATCGATCACCGCCGCATGCAACGAAGGCTGATCACCAAGGCAGATGAGGTAGCCCTCACACGGCTCTGGAACGGCACGTATGCCCACCTGTACGGATGACAGCATGCCTCGATCAACATCCGTATTGATGGCGAGGGTGATATCCTGATCGGCCAGGCTTGCCGCAACCTGCCCCCCCACATGTCCAACGACAACAACAACGTGCCGAACCAGGGGCCTGATGAGGCGGGTCACAACCTGAATCACATTGTCCTTGCCGGACAAAGGCAGCAACTGCTTGGGTCGGCCCATGCGCCGCGACCGACCCGCAGCCAGCACAATGGCGCTGATGCTTCGGGGACGCGGATCGTTGTCTGCTTCAGGTGTTTTCATCGACGTGGATAGAGGCTACGGGGGGCCGAAGCTGATGTCAACGCGCCGTAGCCTGGCACCCGGCCAGGTATCCGCTCGACCACGCCCACTGAAAATTGTATCCCCCGAGATCGCCGTGAACATCGACCATCTCTCCCGCGAAATGCAGTCCCGGCACGAGGTAGGACTGCAGCGTGTGCGGATCGATCTCGTCGGTGCGGATGCCGCCGATGGTCACTTCAGCATGGTCGAAATCCCGCGGCCCCGTAACACAGATGGTCCACGCCGTGAGCAGCTGGGCCAGATCCCAGCGCTGCTGCTTCGTGACGGCTGCAACCAGCATTTCGGCATCAAGTCCGGCCTTGTCGAGCAGTGCCCGGGCGATCTTGGCATGCAGCAATCCGGCAAGGCTCAACGCCAGATTCCGATGCGGGTGACGATCCCACCTTTGCTGCAGGAGTTCACTGGCAGCTTCGGTGGAGTGCTCTGGAAGCAAGGCGACCGTCAACTCAAGGGGGCCCGTTTCGCGAAGATGACGAACAACACGCGCGCTCAGGTTGAGAATGGTGAATCCGGAGACACCATACTTGGTGAAGAGCAGATCGTCCGTATCAACAATGGTCGCCTTGCCGGGCTGGGCCTGCACTCGGGCCCAGGCCCGTACGCCCTGCATGCGCCGCACCCACGGGTCGGAGCTTTCGAGGGCAACAAGGCCCGGATACAGAGCGGTCCGCGTGTGGCCCAGTGCCTCCACGAGGGCCATACCACTGTCATCGGCACCGAGCTTTGGCACGCTCACACCACCCGAACTGACGACAACCTGCGCCGCCTCGTGGCGGACGCCAGCAGACGTACTGACTGCGAACCCACCAGTGTCGAGTTGCTGCAGTCGGTCGACCCGAGCCCCTGTGTGGACCTCGACACCGGCTGTGGCAAGACGGTCCACGAGGACCTCGACAACGGATCTGGCCTCGTCGGACATTGGGAACAGGCGCCCCCGCTTCTCCTGTTTCGTCTCGATGCCAAGCTCGGTGAAAAAGCGCAACGTCTCCTGCACGGGAAACGCCATCAGGGCGGGCCGGACGAATCGCGGTTGACTGCCATGGTAGTGTGATGGGTCATCACCATCCACATTGAGCAGATTGCAGCGCCCATTGCCCGAAATGAGAATCTTGCGCCCCAGTGCCGCGCCACCCTCCAGCAGCACAACCTTGCCCCGACCCGCTTCAGCGGCCTGAATGGCCGCCATCATGCCAGCGGGCCCTCCACCAACAACCAGGGTCTGGCTGAACTCCTGCGTCATCGTATATCCGTTTGTTTTTACGTGGTTTATAAACAGTGCAGCGAGGACCGTACAGGCTGAATCCGCCTTGACACTCCTCGGGGTACCGGCTATCTTGTTCGGTCTCTATTTACTGGAATATACAGTTCGCGGAACTCCCGAATTCAGAGGAAGTGTATGACCGTTTCTCAAGTTGGCGAGGAGACGGCTGTGGAGCCCATCTCCGAGTCGGTTCTCGCAGCGGGACCCGACACCGATCCCCGCATATCTGTCCTTCCCGATCTCTCTGACTGGCAGGTCACGTTCCACGAGGGACTTGCAGGCAACGCCGCTGGCAACGACGACGGGGGTCTCCTCATCACCTTCGCCGGCGCCGGTGAGTTGATCGTTTCCGCACCGGCACCGATCCCCGTGCCTGCCAATGCCGGTGCCCTGCAGGTGACGATCGAAGCACCCATCTTCGACGAATCAGGGCCCGCCGGCGAACTGTTCGCACAACTCAACGGCGGCGAGGAACTGCATCTCGGCCCTCTCGACTTCACGGGCATGCATATTCTGCGTCACACACTCCCCGGTGGCCGCAGTATCATCGGGCTTGCGGCCAGAGCCCTCAACCACCCGTCGATCGCTCCGCTGCTGCTCAGGACCGTTGCTTTCGAAACGATCGCCACGGCGATGGAACCGGCAACCGAACTTCCATCCCCCTATGGCGCCGATCCTTCGATGTTGCCGTTCGTCGAAGAGGATGTTACCAATTCAATCGAGAAAGACGGGATTTCCTACATCCTTGAGGCTCGTTCTCTGTCGGCGGTGGTGCGTTACATCTACACTCCGATCGAGGGGAGTCTTTCAGACTTCGAAGTAGAGATCAACAATGGGGACGCCATCAAGCTGGCCGAAGATGGTGGCATTCTGGTGTTCATGGAGGGCACGCAGTGGTCGGCTGCCGACGAAGAGATCGCCAGGCATTTCGTCTCCTGCGAGCAGGTCGGTGACGCGATTGAGGCGCGCTGGCAGTTCCGTCGGGGCAACGAACTGGCTGATTTCCTCTACCGTCTGCGAATCAGGGGCAAGTCCCTGCAGGTCGAGATCGAGGGTGGTCCTGGCAAAGCAGCCGGCATCGATCTGGGATATGTGTCGGGTGCCATCCACCCGCGACTCATTCACGTTCCCTACTTCAACCTCGGCGATGCACAGCCCCTGATCCTGTCGACGGCGGGTGTGTTCATCTCCAGCTACCTCGACTGGTATCACTCCAGAGCCTCATCCATGCACGGTGTGCCGGGTGAAGACGATCAGGTCATGCATCTCAACGGTGGCAGTCGATACCGTCCGGCATCCGATGGCCGCAGCGTCGCCCTGCGCGACCGTTGGGTGTTGACGGTATCCCGTCGTTTCGAGGAAGTATTGCCGTCGCGGCCTGTTCCCATGGACCATCTCCCGACCCCTGTCTCGGCAGAACGGGTATGGTGTCGCCTGCCGGACATGGCCGCCGGCGAGGAAGCCTACGTCGAAGCCTACGAGCGGCTGCGCATGTTCCGCCAGGTCGGTCTCAACGATCTCCTTGTTCTGCACCCGGAGACGACGTGGCATGACGGTACGGGTGGAGTTCCCGCGCTCGACACCGTCGGCGCCGCCGCCAAAGGTGGCGACGATGCCTTTCATGAGTACCTCGAAGCGATAAAGGACCTCGGCTACGAATACGGCCTGCACGCTTCGCTGCGCAGCATCAGCCCACACGACAAGGCATGGTCCTCCGATCTGGTTGCACTTGGTGAGGACGGAGAATTCGTCGCAACCGGCCCCGGGCGCTACCTGCTCAAGCCCAGCCGCGCCGCCAGTGTCGCGCATGCGTGTATCGAGCGCCTCATCGATATCTACGGCGCCAGTTCCGTATTTCTTGGCGACCATGCGGCTACGCCACCATGGAATCGCGTCGACTCTGATACTGCCTCACCCGCCAGCTTTTCCGGTACGATGCGCGCCGAACAGGGTCTGCTGGCATCTCTGGCGGCCAATGGTCGCGTACCCGTGGTCGGAGACGGCGGCAATCACTGGCTCTACGACGGCCTGCTGAGTGGCTGCGTAGCACGTATTCTGGGAGATCGCCCGGCTGACAAGCCGCTGCTCGTCGATTTCGCCTTGCACGAGGCAAGGAAGGGCCACATCAACGCCGGTCTCGGTACGCCTGAAGAGTTCTTCGGCACGGACATACCCGCCGATGAGCGGGACAGCCGCAGCCCATGGTTTGATCGGTATATCGCGGCGACCCTCGCATTCGGTCATGCCGCGATGCTGCCCGATCTGGAACTCTGGGGACTGCCGGCAGTCGCCAAGACCTACTACCTGCTGCGCAAGTTGCAGCCTCATTATCTGGGTGTGGCGGTCGAGTCCATCCATTATCAGCGTGGTGGAAATCTGCTGGCGACAACCGAGGCGCTCATTGCCGGTGCTCACGAACTGAGCCAGGTCCGGGTCGTGTACCGCAGCGGTCTGCAATTGCACATCAATGGCTCAAAGGACGAGGACTGGACCATCGAGGTCGACGAGGAGACCCATTACCGCTTGCCTCCTGGCTCATTCCTTGCGCAAGGCCCAGGCGACCTGCTCGTCTACAGTGCAGACACGGGTGCCGGACGAACCGACTACGCAACCTGTGGGGAATACGTCTACTGTGACACACGCGGCCAGCGCCTGACACTTGGCGCCATGAACCTCAACGGTGCCGCCGTGCTCACCCACGAAGGCTGGGTCATCGACGTCTATCCCCTTGACTGCACCGATGCCATCGAGATCAATCCCGCTGTGCTGTGGAAAGGCCGGCGCATGCCGCCGTTGCGCGTTCTTGCCTACCGCGATGAGGTCGACGTGCCGGAGTCACTGTCGGCAGGTAGTGCGGACGGGCTGGTCACAATACGACCGCAGGACGACGTGTATCGATACCGGATCACCCTCCCGGAGTGGATGGTGGAACCAGGCAAGTGATCCGCTCATGCCGACTCGCGACAACGCAGTGGCCGAAGAAGAGACCACAGAGACGTCAGTCGTTGACGGCAAGGTTTTGCGTGAGCGCGTGTTGTCACTGGCACGAAGAATCACGCGTCTGGCAGAGGACGATGAGGACGTCGAGATCGAGGAACCCGACCTGGGCCACCGTCTCGCCATGTCCGTCAAGCCCTATGTCGATCGGCTGGTAACGCTACGGCATCTGCTGAATCCGGTGGGGCGCATCATAGAGAAGCGCGAGCAGATCGAGGAATTGCGCGACGAGATTGCCGACGACATTGCCACGGTTGAAGATGCCAGTCACGATCTCGGCGAGACCGTTGACTTCACGCTGATCACAGAGCTGCAGACGGAGTTGGCCGCCGTCAAGCGTGAGCGCAAACTGTTCGTCGAAGATGACGAGGAGGAGGAGGAGGATGAGGACCATGACGATGACGAAGATGATGATGACGTCAGCCTCACCGATCCTGCCGACGGTAAAGCGACGGTCGAGGACCAGGAAGAGGGCCAGGAAGAGAAGCTCCCGGGGGGACGCCGGCCATTCCTGGAACGGCCCCTCATTGAGCGTATGCGACTGGTTCTCGGTCCACGCTTGATCGATCTGGACCGTCTTGCCGGTATCCTCGGTGGACGGTTGCCTGACGGCGAACATGAACTCGCCGAAAAGCGACTTGAACGGGTCTGGGATGGACTGATGCAGATCGAGCAGTTCAGCGTGCACGCAAAAAACGAACAGTTGGGCCCCCTGCGGCGAGCATTGCGGGACTACGTCCTTCTCTATCGCACGGCGCAACTGCCCCATGGTGATGGTGAAGTCCCCTGTTCGATCAGTGAGCTGAAGGACCGTATGCCATCACGGTTTGTCGGCTCTTCAGATCGGAGTCTCTGGTACTCGGGGCTCCAGTTCTACCGGGAGTCGTTCTCCGAGGGCCACTGGGCACTGCTGGATCGGCAATATCTGAACTGCACCTTCAAGCTACCGAAGATACGTCTCGGCCTGTATGCCAGAGCCAACCAACTGCCGCTTCAAGGCATGCGGCAAAAGTCCGTTCTTGAAGATGTCTATGATCGCGTCATTGCTAATGCTGCCATGGAGGCCGAATTCTTCGACAACTGCAACAGCCTGACGCGGACGACATACCAGCAGAAGGACGAGCCCTCCAAGAAGCAGGTGCACGTCTACTATCGGGCCGGACAGATCCGCATATCCGGTAAGCGTGGTCTGCCACACTGGCGACCTGGAAAACCCCGTTGGCCGGGTGTTTTTCCTGCCATCGTCTTCGACCAACAAGTGCGCGACTAGAAGCTACGAGGCTCTGTGGACCACATTGCCCAGCAACTGCGTGCGGAAATCCAGTCTCTTGAGGACCATATCAAGCGATCAGGGAACCGCTTGCTTGCCACGCAGTGGGTCGATGAACTTATTGGGCCATTCGATCAGATCGAGGATACGCTTGATACCGAGGATCTACGCTCCGTAGTCATCGCCTTCCACCATGCCCGCAACCACTTCAAAGTCAACGGGCATCTTGCGGACCGTATCGATGAGATCCTGGCACGGCACGGGACCCTCATCGCCCATCTGGGCACTCGCGTCATGGACGATGGATCCTCCGAATATGGCGGGGTTGTCCTGCCTGCCGACAGTGACCCCGGTGACACCACCGCAACCGACGATGCAGGCAGTCTGTTCTTCGATGAAGACGAGGAGTTCGCTGAAGGTGGTGAAAGCCATGACGCCGCCGGCAGACCCATTGATTTCGGCCGGGACGAAGTGCAGCCCGATGCAGTCGCCGGCTTTACGGGACGCACCGATGTCGATGAGGACCCAGTCGTTCACATTGATTTCGGTCGCGACGAAGTCCAGCCTGATGCAGTCATCGACTTTGGCCGTGATGACGACACGGCCAATGAACCTGCTTCCACGGTCGACTTCGGTCGCGACGAAGTTCCGCCTGATGCAGTCATCGACTTTGGCCGTGATGACGACACGGCCAATGAGCCTGCTTCCACGGTCGACTTCGGTCGCGACGCAGACGGGCCTGATCGTGCGGTAGACTTCGGCGTCGATTCCCCCGCCGTGTCGGCTTCGCTGCCCGACGATGGCGGCAGCGATGAGCTATTCGCTACAGCGGCGCCTTCAAAACGAACCAACCCGGCCCCTGCCACATCGACGGCGGCGAAGGGCGGCAGCGTCGATGACAAGACCCGCGATTCTTCCCTGTCCGGAAAAGCTGCCAGGACGACTCAGTCTGTCTACTCGATCTTCGACCATGTCGTCAGCGTTGACGATCTTGCAGCAGGGCTCGACATCGACATCCCCGCACAGGACCGCACATTCCTCGAGCAGAAACTGCGGGCTCGACTCGATGATCGTGTCGTGGCGGCATTGCGTGCGAGCAAGTCGGCGGAGAAGCAGTACATCCTCATGCCGCGGATCACACGCGCCGACGCTGCCTCAGGTGGCACTTTGCCGCTGACGGTGAAGAATATGGCCAAACGCTACATCGGCATCTTCGGCGACATTCGTGACCTCATGCGCTACCGCAACGACAGCATGATGTCGATTGAGGTTCCGGAACCGGGTTGGGCCATCATTTCCGCCGAAGCTCCACGCGAAAGTCTCGGCAAGAACTACATGGAGCAGAATCAGTACCTGCGATATCTGGCTACCTCGCTGGCGATTCCCTCCCATCTTGTCAGACGCCGGACAATGGTCGAGTCGATTTATGACATGATTGTTGGTGAGCTGGTCATGGGTGAGCATCTGCAGCGCGCTTCCCTCGACTGGACCGCTTCAACGCCGGCAAAGAACGACTACGTATGCGTCTATTTCCCGGAAGAAGGGATCCGCGTTCGGGATCTGTCGCGAGTCACCCATCACCGATCCCTCGGGGTCACTCCCAACTGGTAAGATGAGCGCTAGAGAGCCGCTGTTCCTCGCCGCGTGTCGCGGCAAAACGACAGTTCGCCGCCCGGTCTGGCTCATGCGCCAGGCCGGGCGCATCCTGGCGCCGTACCGCGATCTCAAAGAGCAGGTGGGCAGCATCGAGCTCATGTTTCGTGATCCCGCCATCGCCACGGAAGTGACCCTCATGCCGGTGGAGCTTCTTGGCGTCGATGCCGCGATTCTGTTCGCCGACATTTTCACACCAGTCGATCCCATGGGCTGCTCGGTGACCTTCGATCCCGGGCCGGTTCTTGAGTTCTACGTTTCCACACCCGAGGATGTCGCTCGCCTGCACACTTTCGACGCCGAAAGCGAGTTGTCATATGTGGCCGACATCATCGGCCGCATCAGGGGTCAGTTGCCCGAGTCGGTGCCGCTGATCGGCTTTGCCGGTTCCCCATTCACGCTGGCGACGTACATGGCCGAGACCGGCGGGCGCGGGCGCGAATTCACCGGTCTGCGACGACTGCTGCACACCAATCCCGCAACAGCGCTGGCACTCATCGACAAGCTCACGGATGTTGCCATCGACTACCTGTCCATGCAGGTACGGGCAGGTGCACAGGCACTGCAGTTGTTCGACACCTGGATCGGCGCTCTGTCACTGGCCGACTTTGAGGCCATCGCACTCCCGCGACTGCAACGGATTTTCCAGCACCTGTCGAGCCTGGGTGTGCCAACCATCTACTACGCCAACGATGCCGCGCACCTGGTCAGCGCTCTGGATCGTGTCGGCGCTGACGTACTCAGTGTCGACTGGCGCACAGATATTGTTGATCTGTTCGCACGCAAGCCAGGCCGCCCCGTGCAGGGCAACTTCGATCCCCTCGCCCTGTTCGCTGCGCCCGATGTTGTCGAGGCTGGTGTTCGTGAGTTGCTGCAACGTACCGACGGACAACCACACATCTTCAACCTGGGGCATGGCGTACACCCCGAGACGCCGTACGACAGCGTTGTGCGCCTCGTCGAGACCGTCAAGAATCATCACCCGGGTACGTGATCCATGGCTAACGAAAAGACCAGCGCCGGGCACGCCGGCGCCCGCCGCCGTGGACCGGAGATCATTGA
>JAQCJA010000624.1 GCA_027593305.1 bacterium | reverse complement strand
GTGCTTCCGCGATGAGGACCTGCGAGCCGACCGACAGCCTGAGTTCACCCAGATCGATATCGAGATGTCGTTCGTGAATGAAAACCAGGTTATGGGAATGGCTGAAGACCTCACCCGGCAGATCTTTCACGATGTCATCGGCACGGATCTCCCGAACCCGTTTCCACGACTCACCTGGGCTCAGGCGATGGACCGCTACGGCAGCGACAAGCCTGACCTTCGCTTCGGACTCGAGTTACGAGACGCCGCCCAGGCGGCCCGTGCATCCGAGTACAAGATCTTCCAGGGCGTAATTGAGAACGGAGGTCAAGTAAAGGGTATCAATGCTAAGGGCTGCAGCAAGTTCCCTCGCAGTCAGATTGACTCTCTGGTGGCCTTCGCCCAGGAGTTCGGCGCCAAGGGGCTCAGTTGGATCAAGCATACCGATGCGGGTCTTGAGTCATCGATTGTCAAGTTCTTCCCTCCGGCTTCACAGGCCTTGTTGATCGGGGCGCTGGAGTCGGAACCTGGAGACCTGCTGCTTCTCGTTGCTGACCAACCGGCTCAGGTAGCGCGCGTGCTTGGCACTCTCCGTCTGGAACTGGCCAGGCGCCTCGACCTGTTGCATCCCGGTGACTGGCAACCTTTGTGGGTCAACGAGTTTCCACTCCTCGAGTTCGACGAGGAAGACAATCGCTACGTCGCGATGCATCACCCTTTCACGGCGCCTCTCGAGTCCGACGTCGAAGCCCTGCAGAGCGATCCGGCCAACGTACGGGCGCGAGCCTATGATCTCGTGCTGAACGGTGCGGAAGTCGCCGGTGGTTCCATCCGTATCCACCAGTCGCTTGTTCAGTCACGCATGTTCGAACTCCTCTCCATCGGTCCTGAGGAGGCCCGAGCCAAGTTTGGCTTCCTCCTCGATGCGCTGGAGTATGGTGCTCCACCCCACGGTGGCATCGCCTTCGGCTTCGATCGCCTGATTGCCATGATGGCAGGAGAGGACTCGATTCGGGATGTCATTGCCTTTCCCAAAACCAACAGGGCCGTGGGGTTGATGGAAAATGCCCCCGGAACCGTGGACGAACTTCAGTTGAGGGAGTTGGGGATCCGTCTCAGGTAGCATCTGTGCCTGACGGGTCCGTTTCGGCTGTAAACCTTTGTAAGGACAGGCATTTTACTTGACACCGCCTGGGGACCCACGTAAGTTCCGATTTGATTTTCCCGGTCTTGTTGAGACCATCTTTTTCGCTGTTTGACGAACCAAAAACTGATGTGAACAAGCAAGGAGTTAGCTCAATGGGCGATCGTAGTCGCAAGACCCGCGCCGGCGGGCGGCATATCACCTTCGCTGCCGCCTTACTGACCTTGGGTCTGACCGCAGCCTGCTCGTCTGGTCCGTCGCAAAAGGAGCTCGCCCTCCTCGAGGAGCGGCATCAGGCGATGGTCTCGGCCGAAGAAATGGTTACACAGAAGAAGGCGGAAGAAGCCCGACTCCAGCGCAAGCTCGCGGAGAAGAAGGCACAGCAAAACGCCGCTGAAGGAAAAAAGGCCGCAACAGCAGAAAACCTGGCTAACTTCCCCAAGGAGTGAGCGGGTCGATTCGGACCTTCGTGGTCCAGGCTCGCAGAGAAAGGGCATCGGAATGCACAGACAGTTCAAAGTGAGCGGCCTCGTCCTCTCCCTCCTGATTCTTGGAATGGGGGGGAGTGCGTCCGCAGCACAGACAAAGATGACACGCGACGAATACAAGGCGAGTCTCGCTGAGTACACGGCGCGCGAGGTTGCGGCGCAGGCTGACATCAAGACGTTGGATGCCAGTATCGCTTCCCTCAAGGCACAGATTGATGCGGTACAGGCCGTCATTGATCGAGTTGAGCGCGAGACACTCGCTCTCACTGGCGCGACGGAGGCCGAAGTCAAGGCCTATGGTGAGCGTGTAGATGCGCTGCTGCGCCAGCTTCAGGGACTTGCAGCACTGGCTCCCGAAGAGTTGCAGCACCGGCGTGCCGAGCTGAAGTCGGTAGCGATGGAGTTGGCCGCGCTGAGGAAGTCCAAGATTTCCTGGCTGCCCGAGATGACGGCCAAGCTCATGCGCGCATCGAAGATGATTGATGATCTGATGATGCGCGCTCCGGAGCAGATTACCTACGACGTCAAGAAGGGTGATCACCTTTGGGGCATCGCTTCGAAGCCTGAAGTCTACGACGATCCCTACATGTGGCCCCGGATCTATCGTGCCAATCGCGACAAGATCAAGGATCCCGACTTGATCTATCCAAAGCAGATGCTGATGGTGCCCATTGCGGTTGGTGAGAACCAGTATCTTGTGACATCCGGTGATTTTCTGTCAAAGATCGCGTCTGCTGTCTACAATGACCCGACCATGTGGCACAAGATCTACAAGGCCAATGCAGAGCAGATCGTTGAGCCCAATCTGGTATTTCCCGCTCAGGTCCTTGAGATCCCGACCAAATAGCGGTAGGCAGGTTCACGATGAACGCTCCGAAGAGTTGGAACGCGACAAAGGGTCACTGACACGAAGATTTCGACATAGCATCAGGTGAGTGACAGGGGTTTGGGCCGGGCGTCAGCCTGATACCCAAACCCCTGTCGCCGTTTCCACTGAGTGGCCCCAGCCGCGTCTTCGTGCCAGTAATTCCCCTGGCATTCACACCGATAATTCCCACAGAAGCATCCTCTGAAAACAACAATCTCCATCTTCGAAATAGACCCGGTATCACTGTTCGGGCAAAATGACCGAAACCTCAAGGCTCTTGAGCAGATGTACGGCGTGTCGCTCGTGTCGCGCGGCGACACGGTCACGCTGAACGGACCTGAGGAGGTCATCAACACTGCGAGCGAGCTTCTCGAGGCGGTGATAGACAGAATTCGTCAGGACCCCGGAATGTCCGAAGACGATGTGCGCGCGCTTTTTC
>JAQCJA010000623.1 GCA_027593305.1 bacterium | reverse complement strand
ACACCGAGAAGTAGCCCAGCGAACACACCCATGCTGCCCAGGACGTATTGCACAGGCGCGGTCCCGGGACCCGATCAAGGGCGGTGATCGTGGTGTCGTCGTGCAGCAGACACTGGCGCCCAAGTTCCAGCTGGATGAAATACTTGACGACGCTGGCAACGATGACACCCCAGAGGAAGATGAAACCAACGTCGGCACCCATTCGGGTTGTCACCAGCAACTCACCCGAACCAACGACGGATCCGGAGACGACGACGCCTGGGCCGATATTGCGCAGCAGCCCGCCGATACCGGTGGGCGCCGGGCGCGTCGAACTATCGTCTGTGTATGCACTCATGCAGGCACTCTCTTCTGGAAGGCTGGCTGAATGGACCCGGGGGGAGCCGCAAAGAAAGGCCTCTGCCCCGGTGTGATTCAAGGGCGGTGGCCGCGGCGCAGACGGTTTGATATCTTGCCGCGCATCGCCAGCATAACACCCGCATACCCAACGGACCGGACGTGAGGACACCTTCATGACAGCAACAGCAGGCCGTGTCGCCGGCAAGGTCGCCATTGTCACCGGCGGCGCCTCGGGCATTGGTGAGTCCACGGCAAAACGTCTGGCCCAGGAGGGCGCGTCAGTGACCATCGCCGACGTTGACGAGCAGGGCGGCAAACGGGTCACCGCGGAAATCGCCGCAGCCGGTGGTGTCGCCTTCTACGTGCGGACGGATCTGTCGAAGACACCGCAGATCCGCCGCATGCTCGAGCGCACGGAGGCACGCTTCGGCCGGCTCGACATCATCTTCAACAACGCCATCTGGTTCCGTCACGGCACAGCGACGGAACTCGACGAAAAAGACTGGGACCTGACGCTCAACGTCGGGCTGAAAGCGGTCTTTCTGACGGCCAAGTACGGCATCCCCATCATGCGCAGGACGGGGGGCGGCGCCATCGTCAACACCGCCTCGGTGCACTCACTTGTCAGCTTCGCCGGGTCCACTGCCTACGACTCGGCCAAAGCGGGTCTGCTCGGACTTACGCGGACCCTGGCCATCGACTTCGGCCCGGACGTCCGCGTCAATGCCGTGCTGCCGGGGGCCATTCTGACACCGCTGTGGGATCGGTTGGAAGTACCGGCCGGGGTACGTCGGCGCTATGCGAAAATGGTACCGGCGCAGCGCCTGGGGACGGGGCAGGACGTTGCCAATGCGGTGCTGTTTCTGGCCTCCGAGGAGGCCTCCTTCATAACCGGCACGTCGCTGGTCGTCGATGGTGGCATGTTGTGTCGCGCCGAATGACTTCTCCTGTGCCCAGTTCTGTTGCCGTTGGGGCACGCAACGGTGGCTGCGACCGCAGTTGATGGGGCGCTACCCTGAGCGGTCCTGCCATATATGGATGCAGACGCCGGATTCAGCTCCCGGGCTCAGCAAAAAGCTGCGCCCGATGGGCCCCTGTGCCGACCACTTCCAGAGCGTCCATCGCGCGCAGACAGTAGGTCATGCGGCCCGCAAGGTTCAGGTTCATCTTCGCCGCTGTCGCCAGCTGCCGATTGGTGAAGGGCCTCGGCAGGGCGGAGGCATCAGGCAGCAGGGCCACCGCCTCCTGTGGACTGCGCAGGCGCAATTGCTGCACCACTTCCAGCAGTCGACGGTCTACCTGATGCCACTCGGGGTGACGCCAGCTGCCCTTGCCGTCGTACATGCGCACTTCCTCCTCCTGGATCAGCAGCACCTCGAGCACGAACCGCTCATGCTGCAGCAGATCCGGGATGCTGACCAGTTCGCGGAAGACATCCTCCACACGTCCGCGCTTCGGTGACTTCCGCCGTCCCAGCTCCTCGCCGTGCTCACTGATCCTGAGGATCCACTTCTCCGTCGCAATCGGATGCACCAGACGTACGTGGCGCGTCTTCGTGAGCTCGCGAAGCTTCTTCTTCAGGGGTGCAAAGGAACGGGTCTGGATTTCCACGAGCAGGTCATCGTCGCGGACGATGTCGACGACGTAGCCGTCCACCGGCGTCTCCACACGGTCCTGTGGTCTTGCGTACCACAGCTTCACCGAAGCGTGCAGCGATTTCTCGCGCAGCATGCCGATGTGTGGTTGTGCCAGTGTCAGGTCGTTGCCCCACGATCGGGGGGGACCAGGGGCAGAACGATCGTGACCGTCGTTCCCTGCCCGACCTTGCTGGCAACGTCGATGCGGCCGCCGTGATCCTCCATGATCTGGTAGCAGATGGACAACCCCAGACCGGTGCCGACACCGACGCCTTTGGTCGTGTATCCCGGATCGAAGATGCGGCTCAGCGACTCCTCGGCGATCCCGGAGCCCGTATCCGCAATGGCAACGTGTACGTCCCCACCAACGACCCGTGTGCTCACGGTGATCGTTCCTGTCTCGTCGATGGCCTGCTGGGCGTTGTTGAGGATGTTGAGAAAGACCTGATTCAGCCGGCCCGGGTAACACAGGACCTCGGGGATCTCGCCGTAATCGCGCACGATGTCAACACGATTCTTCGTATCGTGGTGGATCAGCATCAGCGAGTCGTCGAGGCCCTCATGCAGGTTCGCCTCCTTGCGCTCGGCCTGATCAAGTCGGGCGAAGTTGCGCAGGCTGCGCACGATCGTCGTCACCCGCGCCGAACCGGCCTCGATGACCCGGTTGGAATCGTCAATGACCTTCAGTGCCCTGGCCAGGGGACTGCCCTCGCGGCAGCACTCGGGGTATTGCTCCTCGATGGTGGCCTTCAGCTTGCCCACAGCCCGCACGAGCGTGTCGTGCATGCTGTGGATGGCACCGACGGGGGGGTTGATCTCGTGGGCGATGCCCGCCACCAGATTGCCCAGGGCGGCCATCTTGTCTGACTGCACGAGGCGCGCCTGGGTCTCGAGCAATTCGAGATTGGCCCGTTCTCTCGCCTCGATCAGGTCCTTGAGGCGGG
>JAQCJA010000622.1 GCA_027593305.1 bacterium | reverse complement strand
CGACACCCGCCAGACCCGCCACACCGAGAGCGGCAGCAAAGCTGAACTCGCTGTGCCGGGGCATCTCCATCCACAGCAGTGGCAATAGGGCCATCAGCAGCAGGATCGGCACCAGGGGTCGGCTGCCGGCGCGGTCCGCCCAGGTGCCCCAACCATAGGAGGACAGTACGCCACAGAAGTAGGCGGCGACGTCGAGCAGTACCACGTGGCTGCCCGGCAGGCCCACCTGCTCCTTCATGAACAGGGGCACGAAGGCGGCAAAGACCGACTGCATCGTCACCAGAGTCAGCGCGGTGTAAGCCAGGTAGAAGCGGAAGCGATGGTCCTGCAGCGCCCCCCACATGGCGTCTGTGTGGGCTGTCGTGCGGTGCCGTTCCCCCGGATTGCCACCCGGCAACGGCAGAGCACACACGACGCAGATGATGCCGGCAACGACACCGATGCCGATCAGGGTCGTGAAACGCGACAGACCTTCGCCGTGGTCCAGGACCCAGCTGGCCCCGGCCAGGGCCAGGGAGCTGGTCAACAGCGCAATGATGTTGCTGACGCCCTGGAAGCGGCCGCGGGTGGCATTGGGCACAAGCTCCTGACTCCACGGGTACCACGCTGTTTCCCCCACGGCACGCAGCAGTGCGAACAGGGCGATGAGAGCACCGACGAAGAGAAATGCACCCTCGGCGCCATGGTGCAGCACCATCCATGGTGTCAGCAGCAGGAAGGCCGTCACCGCCTTGCGCAGGGCCCAGCAGACGAGAAACACGCGCCGCACGCCGGCGCGAGCCACGGCGGGGGCGATGAGCAGTGCCACGAAGCCGGAGAACGGCAGAAAGGACAGCAGGATACCGATCCGCGTCTTTGGCAGGCCGATCTCGCTGAGGAACAGCACGAAGACGGGTCCGAACCAGGTAAGCACGGAGAATACGCTGTTGGCGCCGCTGTGAGCGTACAGCCACGGCAGACGTCGCAGCTTCTGCTGATCAGTGAGCCTGTGGTCGCTAAGTCTATGATCGCTGAGTTCGGTGGTCATGAGCCCGGGGAAGATATGGGGGAGCGCGCCGTCCCGCATTGGAACAACCGATGGCGATCCATACTTTGTGCGAGCACCTCTTTCTTCCGACGGGACAAACGGATGTCAACCGAATGGATCAGCTGGCTCACTGCTCTGCTGGTCGTTACAGCCGTGATCGCCAAGATCGTCGCCGCCAACCTGCTCACACGATTGCGTGAGGAAGTGGCCGGGCTGGTGATGGAAGCGCGCAAGCAGAAGGCCATCTGTGATGGTCTCGTGGAGCGTCGCAAATCATTGGAGGACAATGTTGAGTTCTTCGAGCGACGCCGCGAGGAGAACGAGGAGTTGCGTGCCAGACTGGAGGCGGATGCAGAGGCCTATGAGGAGGCACACAGGAAACATCTGGAGGATCTGGGTTACGATCCGGACGAGGAGGATCCCGAGGCCGGACTGATACCCGGACTGATACCCGGACTGATACCCGGACCTGAGCCCGAATCTGAGACCCGTGTGGAAGCCGGGAATGCCGCCGACCTCGGACCCCAAGGTGCGTTCGCTCAGGCCGACACGTTGGGGAGCGACGCAATCCTTGCCGTCCTGCCGCCGACGGTCGGTGATTCCGACAAGCTGTTCCTGCCCGACGCGGTGATCACCGAGTTGCTGGCGGCCGGTGTGCATGTCGTCGACCGCTCCACGATCAACCAACGGCTGCAGGGCGCCGGGCTGGACCTGCGAAAGATGCTCGACCAGGAGGAGTACTACCGCCTGCACGAAGGAGCGGCCATCGACGCCGTGGTCATCATCAACAGTCGGCTCATGGGTGGTGGCATCGGCAGCGCCACGTGCCGGGTCATACACTTTCCTGCCGGGGAGATCCTGCTGAGCACCTCCTATGAGCAGCCCGGACGGGATGAGCGGGCCGATGATTTCGAGAGCCTCACACGCACGGCGCAGCACATCGCCGCCGCCATCGGCAAGGTGATCCGGAAGCCGACCAGTGGTACCGGGACGACGCCCGTCGGCAGTGCTCTCTGAGGCAGTCCTTCGGCGGGCGACGGCTGCGGCCATCGTCCCGGCCATCACCATGACCACCAACAGTGGTCAGAAACGGGCGAATTCGGGTATGTACAGTGGAAGAGGCACAGCACGATCTGCCGCCACCAACGGATGAGATGTGAGCCATGGATGACGACCTGAAGTTCAAGGGAGATGGGCCGGATGCGTTTATCAATCGCGAGCTGAGCTGGCTGGATTTCGCCCACCGCGTGCTCGAGTTGGCCCACGATCAAGATTTGCCACTGCTGGAGCGAGTCAAGTTCGCTGGAATCATGGGCATGATCTATGACGAGTTTGCCATGAAGCGGATCGGCGGCCTGTGCCGCCAGTTGGCGGACAAGGGCAAGCACACGTCCACCGACGGACTGACGCCGAAACAGGAACTGAACCAGTGTCGTGATGAACTGAACCGACAGGTCAACACCCTCTCCCAGCTCGTTGCCGAGGATCTGCGCCCGCGGCTGGCCGAAGTGGGGATCCCCCTGCTCGACTACGATGATCTGGATGCGGCCAAGACAGAAGCCGTCAACGCCGTCTTCCGCGAGTCCATCGAGCCGATTCTGACGCCGCTGTCCGTGGATATGGGACACCCCTTTCCCTTCATCAGCAACCTCAGTCTCAATCTGGCGGTTACGCGGTCGCGGCCCGGCAAGTGCAAGTGGCGCTTCATTCGGATCAAGGTGCCGACGAACCGGCCGCGCTGGATCGAGGTCCCCGGAGGCGGGTATGTGCCACTGGAGCAGGTGATCGCCCGCAATCTGCCGCGGCTGCTGCCAGATGGTGGCAACTGGGACTGTCACTTTTTCCGCGTCACGCGGGGCGCCAAGGATGATCCGTGGGATCGCCTGCCCGCAGACACACA
>JAQCJA010000621.1 GCA_027593305.1 bacterium | reverse complement strand
CAAATCTGTCAGTCGTACCCCGGCACCCAGATCCGCGCGTGTTCGTGCCATGGCCATCTCTCCAGGTCTGTGGCGTCCCTCCCATGGGACCGCCTGCCCGAAGATAAGTCGAAATCACATTTAAGTGAAGTGTATTGAACTTAGGGGCGCGTCCTCTGCGGAAGTGCACGTCCGATTGACATATCGGCACCGATCGGGTTCTTCCCAACCTTTCTCCAACTTCCTACTTCATCGGGAGAGTTCTGGTGAACGAGAAGCAGTACCAACTCGTCAAGGTGATCCAGAAGATCGAGTTGTTCCGCGACTTCGATGCTTCCGATGTGCAACGGCTGCTACGGGTCTGCAAGTTCCGCAGTTATGTTGAAGGGGACCACATATATACCCAGGGTGAGGCCAGCAACGAGATGTTGATTCTGCTGAAAGGCACTCTGCGGGTCGTCGGTGGCTCTGGCGAGGAACTGGCCCGTATCCTGCCGGGCATGCCCATCGGCGAAATGGGACTGTTTACCGGGCAACCGCGCTCCGCCGACATCTTTGCAACGGACAACTCCACAGCCATCGTCCTGCGCGGCGCCGAACTCAAGGTTCTGCTGTCGGGTGCCATTGACATGCACATCAAGGTGCTCAATAACGTCATTGCAATCCTGGCGCAGCGAGTGACCGACGCGAACCGGCTTTCGGAAACCCAGGTGCGACTGATAAAGCAACTGCAGAAGCAGACGGATGATCCGGACGATGACATCGATGACGATGGTGACGATGGGGATGACGATGACGACGCTCAGGAGTAGGCGTGTCTGGGATGGGCGCCTGCTGATGTAGTTGGGTCAGCCACTGCAGCAGTCGTGAAAGTGCGTCAGCGGTAGAAGCGGTACAGGATACTGAGCGTGGTAAGAAGGCCGCCGCCACGTGGACTGCCGCCGAGGAAGTGTGGTCCGTCGCGCAGGAAATCCTTCTGCAACATCCCGTCGATGACGAAGTCGCCAATCTCAACGCCGATTCCCACGTCCGTGGCCAGTCCCGTAGCAAAACTCAGGTCGACGCCAGTCGGCTCATCGAGTTCGTCAACGACACTTTCGTGCCGGGCGCCAAGTCGGAACTGCAGCGACCCCAGTTGTACCTCGCCGCCGGCGACGATGCCCGGCAGGAGCCATCGGCGGGATTCGCTGGCCGTGAGTCCATCTCCGTCGACATCGCTGCGCTGCCAGTGACCCGCGACGACGACACCAACGATCATCAGAACGTTGGGTGCAGGACGAGCGTTCAATGAGATGGCACCACGCAACTCCTCCTCCCGGCGCGATTCGCGCGCCAGGCCAAAGGTTGAGCGGCGCCAAAGGAATGATGGCAGCAGAATGACATCCTCGCTCAGCAACCAGCGGCCCCTCAGGTCGACACCGTAGCCGTTGTCAGCAGACTCCCCATGCGGAATCCCGGCGCTGCCATCGCCCAGAGTGACACGCTGCAGCTGAAGTGCTCCGTCGAGGCGTCGACGTCCACTACCCAGGGCGACACCGAAGCGGCCGTCCCAGCGGGATACAGATGCTTCGTCGAGGCCCTGATCACGCACATCATAGTCGTAGCGCAGACCGAGGCCGAGAGACAATCCCGGACGCAACTGCAGGCCATAGATCGCGTCCAGCCATGGTTCAGGATTGAGGGAGCGTAACAGCCGGCTGCCAGTGGTTCGCAGATACGCCGACAACTCCTGCACTTCGTCTGGCCGGTTCAGCATCAGAGCCACACCGTGGCGACGCCCGATGGGTATCGCCACGCCGACCCAATCGTCGTATAGCTCCACGTTGACATGCGCCAGTTGCCGCACAAGCGCGGGGTAGTGATACAGATTGGATGAGTCGAGCAGCAGGTGGCTGTCACCACCAAGAGTGGCGACACGTACGGGTGAGGCTGACACACAGGATGCCACGACCAGGATGGCACCGGCGGATCGCAGCAGAACGATTCCCCGGGGCAGGAATCCCCGGCTAGCGGACGGCATCGGTATCGAAGGGCAGATCTTCGAGGTCGCCTTCCTCTTCCACAACGACGGGGTCTTCCTCCTCGATCCCGTCTTCAACGACGGGATGGATCTTCCAGTCCGCTGCCAGCGCCTGAAAATCCCGATCCTGGAGCCGGTCAACGTATTCATGTGGCCGATAGACGAGTTCTTCGTTGACGCGATAGAGACGGTCCTTCCAGTGGAACAGAGTGCCGTCCAGAATAAAAACGGTCCGTGGTTCCTTGCCGAACAGGGAATTGTTGACGATCGCCAGAAGGTCGCCGATAGGTTCACCGGACGCACCAACATCGTCGGGTGTCGGTTTCTCCTGCGGGCCGATGATGGTCGACCTCTTTTTGGCCCGTCCCTTGTAGCGTACCGTCTCGGGGATGAACTCCTCCATGTAGGGCCGCGTGAACGTATCGTAGGGGTAGAACAGATTCGTGTGTGCGGCGTAGATCCAGTCACCGAACTTCTCGTCCCGGATGCGCATGCTGGTGCCGATCTTGATCAGCATCTTGCCTTCCGGCATCAGGTGTGTGCGCACTGCCTTGAGGTCGAGGTCGGTGATCTCCACATCCTTGCCACCCAGTTCGATACTGAACGTCCCACGACCGGCACTGTTCAACTGGAACACACTCTTACCGAGCAGATGGCGGAACTTGCCTGTCTGGGCGTAGGGCAATTCGGCCATGAACTTGTAGAATACGTTCTTGTCGAGCAGCAGCGTTTCGCTGTTGATCGCCGACGTTCCGGCCTGGCGGAACACATCACGTAGATAGTTGAGGTCATCCTG
The DNA here is from genome assembly GCA_027593305.1 of bacterium. Classification (GTDB taxonomy): domain Bacteria; phylum Latescibacterota; class UBA2968; order UBA8231; family UBA8231; genus UBA8231. Next base: position 133 of record JAQCJA010000621.1, on the reverse strand, counting down.
CGTGATAACTTGCCCGGGCCCACCGATGTAGTTGCCCTTTGTCTTTGAGACTTCCACCATATGCGGGTCGTAGATCTGCGACTCCCGCGACCAGGTGGTCAACGTCGGCTCATCTGCCTCCAGGCCTTCTTTG
>JAQCJA010000620.1 GCA_027593305.1 bacterium | reverse complement strand
CTACATCGGAGCACACTTCGGCGGTTTCCGCGACGACGTGTCCGATGCCGTGCTGCTCGACATGGCGATTCACACCTTTGATGCAGCGCGTCTGCTGCTCGCCGCAGATCCGCTGGCCGTGTACTGCCGGGAGTGGAATCCAGCCGGCTCCTGGTATGATCACGATGCGGCGGCCGTTGCCGTCTTCGAAATGTCGAATGGCGTCGTCTATACCTATCGGGGCAGCTGGTGTGCCGAGGGGCTCAACACAACGTGGGAGGCGGACTGGCGCGTCATCGGGCAACGGGGCTCGATCTGCTGGGATGGAGCTGAGGGTCTGCAGGCGGAGACCGTTGCTGCCGGCGGCCAGTTCCGTTCGCAGATGCAGGAACTGATCCTGGAGCCGGCGCATGCTGCCGATCGTGTCGGCGCCCACGAGGGCATCATCCACGAGTTCGTCGACTGCGTGCAGCACGGTGGCACACCGGAGACGGTGTGCACCGACAACATCAAGAGCCTCGCCATGGTCTTCGGCGCCATCGAAAGCGCCGAGTCGGGGCGACGCGTAGAAATCGAGGTCTGAACATGCAGAATGTAGGCGTCATCGGTCTCGGGCCGATCGGCAATCGGCACGCACGCATCTACCAGCAAATGGATGGGGCAGAACTGGCTGCCGTCTGTGACATCGATCGGGCCCGCGCGGACGCGACGGCGGCAGCTCTCGGCGTGCCGGCCTTCTACAGTGTGCAGTCGATGATCGATGGTACCGAGTTGACAATGGTCAGTGTCGCCACGGGGGGGGAAGAGTACGGCTCGGATCACCACCGGCCGACGATGGAAGCGCTGGAAGCGGGCCTGCATGTTCTGTGCGAAAAGCCGATCTCCAACGAGATCGCGCCGGCTGAGGAGATGGTCGCCAGCGCCCGCGACAAGGGTCTGTGTTTCGGTGTCGATCTCAATCACCGGTTCACGCCAGCGGCACGGCTGGCCAAGCGCTGGGTGGACGAGGGCCGCATCGGGCATCAGCTGTTCATGAACATGGCCATGTGGATCCAGAATCCGCGCGAGTCGTCGGAGTGGTTCCAGATCAAGGCGCTGCACCCGCACACCGTTGATATCATGCGCTATTTCTGTGGGGACATCGTCGAGGTTCACTGTTTTGCGCTGAAGGCCCCGGGGCGCAGCATCTACTCGACGGCGCAGTTCAATATGCGCTTTGCCTCCGGCTGCCTCGGGCATCTGACGGGCAGTTACGACATCGAGCGTGGTCATCCGATGGAGCGTTGTGAGGTCGCCGGGCTGCGGGGGCGCTTCGTCATTGACGACATGTATCGTGAAGCCACGCTGTACCCCGCGGGGGACATGGAAAAGCGGGTCTACTCGAACCCGATATTCGGTGGCATGCGGGATTTCGAGGACACCTTCCACAATCGGCTCGGGCGGTTCGTGGAGCAGTTGAATGAAGGTGCCGGACCCGACGAAATCGATGCCTCCGGAGAGGATGGCCTGAAAGCGCAGAAAGTGCTGGCAGCGGCAATCGAGTCGGTGCGCACGGGGGCCGTCGTCGCTGTGGCTCCATGAAACGTGAGAACACCATGGGTCGACGGATCGATGCCCGTCGGGAGCGCGTACCCCCCGGGCAGAAACTGACGGAGAAGTTTCCCGTTCTCGATCTGGGTGTGCGCCCCGCCTTCGATGAGCGCCGCTGGCGGTTCACCGTGGAGGGTGAGGTCGAAAATCCTCTGCAGGTGACCTGGCAGGATTTTGTCAGCCTGGCGCCGAAGCGGCAGCAGACATCGGATTTTCACTGTGTGACGACGTGGTCCCGCCTCGATCTCGCGTGGGTCGGGATCCCGTTCACGGCACTGGCCGAGGTGGTGAAACCCACCGCAGCGGCACGCTTTGTTGTCGCCCACGGCGCCGACGGCTACTCGACGAACGTGGCCCTGGCCGATGTCATGGCTGACGACGTCCTGCTGGCATACGAACTGGGCGGGCAGCCGCTGTCTCTGGAACACGGCGGGCCCATGCGGCTGCTCGTGCCCCAGCGATATGCCTGGAAGTCGGCGAAATTCCTGCGCCGTCTCGAGTTTCTGACCGATGACGCGCCCGGGTACTGGGAGCAACGCGGTTACCATGACCGTGGCGACCCCTGGCAGGAAGAGCGCCACCGCTAGGCGGCCCCTTCAGCGGCAGGCGGTAGTCGGTCAGCGGTAGTCGGTCAGCGGTAGTCGGGGATCTGGGTGCGCAGCCTCTGCGCCTCATCTTCCAGATCATTGCCGATGTCCTGCGCCTCCATCTGTTTGTGCGCGAACATTTCGAACAACTCGGGCCGTGCCTCCGCCTGCCCCTGCAAGGCCGCGTCATACGCCTGCAGACGCGCGTCGAGATAATCCAGCAAAAGGGTGTGGGCGGCGAGCGTCTGGGGCGTCGGTCGCAGCACATCGGCCCGGCGACGCAGGTCCTCGACCTTGGGGCGCAGAGTCTCGGCAATGACCGGAATGATGAGATCCGCCGATACGGTGTCACCTTCGACGATCTGACGCAGATCGTAATCCATCAGGCGCAGGTCCCCCAGATACAGCCGCAACGAATCCATGTAGGCGTGGGTCTGCTGCAGTTCCGTGTCCCTGTCCGCGCATCCGGAGAGCAGGGCCAGGGCCGCGACGAGGGGGAGCAGCAAACGGGTAGTCAGTTGAGCGCGGTTTTCAACAGGATTCAAGGACATACTCGGCTTGTTCAGAGGCGGCTTCGACATCGACGTCACCCTCCGCGTGATCCCTGACGACGCTATCGATCACATCGTCGTCATGATCGGGATGGTGATGGAACAGGATAATCTTGCCAACACCCGCCATCCGCGCCAGTTCGACGGCGGCGGCATCACTGCAGTGACCGCCGCCTCGCTGTCCGTCGTACTCGGCTGACGTGTGGTGCGCGTCGTGAATGA
>JAQCJA010000619.1 GCA_027593305.1 bacterium | reverse complement strand
GATTGGGAATGGCGGAACCATTGGCCACGTTGAGAATGCAGACCTGCCGCCGTCCCGTCGCCATGGAGGCGATCAGCGTTGCCAGCCCTTCCCCGTGGACGCCGTCTTCCTGGCGTTCGGGCAACTGCACATCCTGCAGAATCCTGTCGTACTCCAGCAGGAACTGCGCCCGCACATCTGCCGAGGCAGGTTCTCGGTCCGGCATTGGATGGGACGCATCATAACCGTGACGGCGCGCCGAATCGGCCAGCGTATAGGGCAGCGCCTGCTGTTCGGCGACGCGGGCGGCGAAGGAATAGAACTCGATGATATGGCCGTCATCGGGATAGACGATGCGATAGCCGTAGGCCGCCGACAGGTCCGCGCTCATGGCGTGATCCGCCGGCCCGTCGGCTGCCTCCGTACACTGCAGCAGGTCCGGCAACAGGTCGCGCCCCCGATGGCGCAGAGCGGTGAACCAGTAGTAGTGGTTGGTGCCGATCCAGCGGCACTCCAGTTCGTCTGCCGCCACGTTGAGCAGCTTCGCCGCTGCCGCAATGCCGCCCTGCACGCCGTGACAGATGCCGATGGAGGTGATGGGCGAGTACTTATGCAGCGCCCGCATGATCGCCGCCATGGGGTTGGAATGGTTGAGCAGAATCGCCTGCGGACAGCGTTGCTCCATCCGTTCACAGATGCGCATGTACGCCGGAATCGAGCGGAGTCCCATCATCATACCCGCCGGACCCGCCGTATCACCGATGACCTGGTGAATGCCGTACTTCGCCGGGATGTGCATGTCGGCGTTGTGATACCAGGATCCGTACACATTGCGCGTGACTTCGGCGCCACTGCCACCGATGGAACTCACGGCGAACCCCGCGCCATCGAGTGTGTCATCGAGATCCGCGGACGCGCGCACGCGCAGGCCCGTGCCGGATTGCTCTGCCAGGCGCCGTCCTGTGGCGGCCATACGGTCCGCCTTCTCCCCGTCGATGTCGTAGAGCACGACTTCCGAGCCGGACAGGTCGGTTGCCAGAGCCAGGTCGGCGAGCACGCGGGGGAAATACAGGCTGCCTCCACCGAGGCATGCGATCTTCGTGTCTGCCACTGGTCCTCCAACTGGTAAATCGGGTTGTTGTCCGTTGCGTCAGCAAACAGCCACCGTATTCACACGAGTCCATGCTCCACACGTCGGATGTGAAGCCGCTGCTGTTGTTCACCCGGCATGACGAAGTACGCCGACCAACCGCCCATGCGCACCCGCAGATGCCGGTATTTCTCCGGCTCAATCAACGCTCGTTTGAGTTCTTCCGCATCCGTAACCGTCACCGTGAGCATGTTGCCACCCATACTGACGAAGGTATCGATCAGCCCCGCAAGCCTCTCGGTGCCGGCGATACCTTGAAGGCCGGAAGAGGAGAACCGCAGATCGATGGGTGCGCCTGCCGCCAGATCACATCCCGCCAGCTCCGTTGACCGTGCCACTGACCGACACCGGCGTCGCGGATCTCCAGGGTCGACACTTCGCCCACGGGCGTGGTGAAGGTGCGCCGCCAGGCTGGCTGGCCGGACCACGTCTGCTGCCGCTCGACGACCTCGACGTCATGGAGTCTCTCCACGTGCCCGGGCCGGGTCCAGCACATGCCCATGCCACGATTGCGACAGGCGCGCTCCACAGAGCCCAGTTGGCAGTGACGCCAGTAATGGAAAAAGGGCAGCCCCTCCGGCGCACCCCCGTCACTGGCTGCCATGATGCGCTGTCGCTGACTCATTGCTGCCATCGTTGTTTCCTCTCGGGCTCTCGGCGCCGGATGCTTCAGGTTACGTAACATGGATCGCCATGACGAAGTCAATTCCGCGGCGGCCCAGCCGTTTGCGCAGCGATGTGTTCCTCCAATACTTATGACTGTGCTGAGCAGGAGCAGGTCCATTCCACCGCGCGGGAGACAGGTCCCATGTTGCGTGCCATGCAGAACTCGATTATGGAGTGGTCCCTGTCCTCGAGCCGGAGGTACGACGACCCCTTCAATCAACTCGAGGTGGATGTCGGCATCACCGGCCCGGATGGTGTCGAGCGATGCGTACCTGCCTTCTGGTCCGGCGAGCAGACCTGGCGCGTGCGCTACGCCTCCTCCTGCCTCGGGCAACATCGGTGGCACTCCGTGTGCTCGGACACGTCAAACCCGGATCTGCACGGACACGAAGGAATCCATGAAATCACGCCGTACAGTGGTGACAATCCCTTGCTGCAGCGGGGGCCCCTGGTTGTCAGCGACAACAGGCGTTACCTGCAGCACCGCGACGGGACACCCTTCTTCTGGCTCGCCGACACCTGGTGGATGGCCCTCTGTGATCGACTCAGCTGGCCCGGCGATTTCCAGCAACTGACGCAGGACCAGGTGGACAAGGAATTCAGCGTGGTCCAGCTGGTGGCAGGGCTGTTCCCCGACATGCCCGCCTTCGACGAGCGCAGCCGCAACAGCGAGGGCTTCGCGTGGGAGCAGGACTTCACGCGGATCAACCCTGCCTACTACGACCACGCCGACCTGCGCATCCACCACCTCGTACGCAACGGTCTGGTGCCCTGCATCGTCGGCTGCTGGGGCTACTACCTGCCGTGGCTTGGCATCGACAAGATGAAGCAGCACTGGCGCCATATCGTCGCCCGCTACGGGGCCTACCCGGTGGTCTGGTGTCTGGCCGGCGAGGGCTCCATGCCCTGGTACCTGTCCGACGACAAGGAGGGGGATCGCACCCGGCTGCAGGAGGGCTGGACGGAACTGACCCGTTATCTGCGGTCGATCGATCCGTATGACCACCCGATCACCATCCACCCCTCCGACGCAGCGCGCGACACGGTGACGGACCCGGCGGTCCTCGACTTCGACATGCTGCAGACAGGACACGGCGATCGACACAGCATCCCCAACACAATCCGACGGGTACAG
>JAQCJA010000618.1 GCA_027593305.1 bacterium | reverse complement strand
CCCGGTCCGGACCTGTGCCAACGGCCCTGACCGTCGCCCACACAGATGCCCTGCAGGCTGCCCGCAAGGAGCCCGTCCGTGGTCGCCGCCAGAGCGAAGATGCTGTCGCCATCGATGCCGGTGCCGCCCCGTTGCCAGGAGAGCCCGTCGGCCGAGCGCCAGACGCCGGCGCCGTCGATACCTGCCCAGAGCCAGCCATGGGCGTAGAGCAGGGCCCGGCAGGGGTTACCCGTCAGTTCAGAGCGCAGCCAGCGATCCTCTGCGACACGGTACATGAGCACACCATCCTCCGTGCCGACCAGCCAGTTGCCGGCGTCATTCGGCAGCGCCAGCACAGCGCTGCTGAAGCGCTCATTCAGACTCAGACCGTCGGCGTGACTCTGCCAGAGTGTTGCGCCGTGTTCCCCACGCCGGCCGCAAGCCAGGCCGTAGGCAGACACGGCGACAACGCCCGGATCGCCTGTGGTGACGGCCTCCACAGGTGCGATGGCGAGCACTTCGGTGAGAGTTTCATCGTGCAGCTGCTGCCAAAAGGACGGATCGCCATCGATCTGCCACAGCCCCCAGCGGGTCGCGCAGAGGACTCTCTCCTTCTGACGGATCAGGTCATACACAGGGTAGTTGCTGTCCCCAGCCGCCTGCCAGTTGCTGCCGTCGGCGCTGTGATGCAGACCCCTGGCACCCACCAGCCAGCTTGCACCCCAGTCGGGTGTCGTCGTCATGAGGTCGTGCCTTTCATGCCGATGATGATAACACTTACCGCGTCCTCCGGTCACTCAAGGGCTGCGACATCGACTCGGGCCAGATAGATGCTCGTTCGCTTCCGCGTCTCATCATCATCCGACGAGTAGTAGCTGATCCACAACACGCCCTGATGCAGCACAAGGCCCGCATAACTGGTATCCCCACGGGATGGCAACGTGAGAAACTCGGTCAGCGTAGCCGCCTCGGCATCAAGCCAGCACACGGCCGTGCGCCGGGGTTCGTCGTACAACCGTACGACAGCCAGCAGGCGGCCATCCGGCAGTTGCATGAGGGCGGGGCCGCCGATGCGGACGCCGAGATCGCGCCAGATCCACGCGTCATAGGGAGCTTGGGATGTTCCCAGTTGGGCCGTCGGCGGATCGCTGTCGCGTCGCAGCAGGGTCAGGCAGGTATCATCCGCCAGGAAGACGGGAGCCGTTTCGTTGGCGTACACCCCGTCGAATTGTCTGGGGCCGTGCGGTTGAAAATCGACGCCATCCCTGCTTCGAAAGAGCTGCAGGAATCTCTCCTGCTCCAACTCGCTGCGTCCGAAGTTGTACGCATACCCCTCGTGCCAGACAGTACGCCAGAGCCACAGGCCCGACGGACCGATCCTGCTGCCGGCACTCCACGTCACGCCGTCATCGGAGAAGAAGGCAAACGTCTGACAGAGCGGCCGGAAGGCGGCCGCCGTCAGCATGAGGCGACCATCGCTGCTGATGGACAGCCTCGGGTCGCGCAGATCCTGCAGTGCCTCCGGACATGGGATATCTGCCGCTGACAGCCAGTGCGTCCCGTCGTCAGAGCGAATGATGCGGACGTGTCCGTCCATGGCGATGTGGCCCGAGGACTCGCGAAAGGCACAGAACCAGGACCGGCGGAAGCGGATCAGGTCCGTGAATGCGTTGTGCTGGGCCTGACTCCATATCTTCTCAACTGTGAATCGGTGCTCCACGCTCCACTCCTTTGCCCACCTGCTTCGGGGAACCTAACCTGACGTATGCAAGCTCTTCGCAGGATCGTCGCCGCAATGACCATCATGAGCCTGCTCGGCTGTGGTGGCAACAGCGACAACAGCCCGTCTGCGCCGGAAGAATTCAATCCCTTCTATCGGGACCACATGCGCTCCCTCGTCGGCAGGATGGCTGCCTACGCCCGGCAGGTGACTGCGGACTTCATCGTCATCCCGCAGAACGGTCTACAGTTGCTGACCCTCAATGGCGAGCCGGGTGGACGACTGGCAGGCGAGTACATAGCCGCCATCGATGGCATTGGTCAAGAGGAGCTGTTCTACGGGTTTGACCGGGACAACGAAGCGACGCCCGCGTCGGTGACCGACCAGTGGATGCCCTTCCTCGACCGGGCTGAGGGCGCCGGCACCCAGGTGCTCGTCGTGGACTACTGTGACAGCCCGGCACGGGTCGATGACTCCTACCTGCGCAATTCGTCCAAGGGTTACATCTCCTACGCCGGGCCAAGAGAACTCGACCGCATTTCAGCCTACCCGCAGATCCCGCATCACATGAATGTCGATGACGTGACCTCCCTTGGCAGGGCGCAGAATCTGCTCTATCTGCTCAACCCGGGGAACTACGACAGTCGCGCCGACTTTGTCGCGGCCCTTGCTGCGACCAACTACGACCTGGTGCTCGTCGACGCATTCTTTGACCGCGACGACCCGCTCACGGCAGTGGACGTGGCGTTGCTGGGGGTGAAGGCCAATGGCGGGCGACGACTTGTGCTCGCCTACTTCAGTATCGGCGAGGCCGAAGACTACCGTTACTACTGGCGAGATGTGTGGGATGATGACCCGCCGGCGTGGTTGGCGGCGGAGAACAAGGACTGGCGGGGCAACTTCAAGGTCCGTTACTGGGATCCGGAATGGCAGGCCGTGCTCTTCGGTGCCGATGATGCCTACCTGGACCGCATTCTTGCTGCGGGTTTCGACGGCGTGTACCTCGATATCATCGACGCCTTTGATTACTTTGAGCAGAACGGCGACTGAGCGCCCGGCGCTGCGTGCCCATCGCCGGGCTCAGATCCCGGGCCGGCGACCGCTGCCATAGCCGGTGAGTTCGACGTAGCCCGAGCCGGCATGGCTGTTGCCGTCACCGTCTATGACTTGCACGGCACCCTCCCAGTAGAACAGATCCCCCACTCGCTGGCCGACATTCTCCTGGTCCTGCA
>JAQCJA010000617.1 GCA_027593305.1 bacterium | reverse complement strand
CACACCGTCACGTCGATCTGGAACACGCGGGCCAGCAACCGAGCCCATTCGACCCGGTGGCGATGCCGCGCGGAAGTCGCCGTAGGCATACGTCGCCTCGCCCGCGCGCTGCGCCACTTTGCGGTAGCCCGGCTCGTCGAGTACCTGGGCCGCCTTCAGGAACACGATGCCGATCCCAGGCGCGCCATGGCTCCACTGACAGCGGTCCTCTTCCTCGTTATGCAGCGTGGCCGGCCAGTTCAGCCCACCGTGATCCGCGACGGCGTGGCGCTCCAGGGTCTGCAGAATCTCTCGCGCCACATCGGCCCACTCGCCCTCGCCGGTGGCCTCGTGCAGCAGCAGCAGGTAGTGAGCGACGCCGCTGATGCCGTGCGCGGCGCCCAGAAAGGGGCGGTCGCCGAACTGCCCGTCGGGATGACAGAGACAGTGGCAGCCGTCTTCATCGCGCACCAGCTGCTCGCACAGCCAGGCACCGTTGCGCCGCGCTCCGTCGAGGTAGCGCCCGTCGCCCGTCACCTCCCACAGGCGCAACAGGTAGAGCCCGTTCGAGGCGGCGCCGCCCATGAGGTCAGTGAAGGGTCCCGGGTCCTCGCGCAGGAGGACGTCGGCGTTGATCATGCAGTGCTCGGCGGGTCCTTCATCGAGAATCCGCGCCAGGTACAGCCACGACATGGCCGGCCCCGTACGCCCTGTCAGCAACCCGCGTTCGCATCCCTCCAGGTCGACGGTGGAACACCAGCGGTTGGCCTCGCGGGCCAGGTCGAGGGCGGCAGCTGTCGCCGTCTGCCGGCCGTACTCGGCGAGGAACACGCCGATGCCGCCGCAGCCGTTGAAGGCGTGGTACTCATAGTGGGGCTGGTTGTCGTAGTCGATCGTCTGCCAGCGAACGCCTTCGGCCACGCGCTCGGCGGTGCGCTCGATGAAGCGGTAGACGGAATGGGCGCCCTCTTCGGCGATGAGCATGCTGGCCTCCTGGCCCCGGGGGTACGCGTCCCGGCCGATTGTACATCCCTCATGGCGGGGATCCAAGTCTACTTGTGGGGCGATGCAGGCTCTCGATTACCGGCCTCGACCACGTGATCGAGGCCAACGCTCTGCCCCGGACGTGGCACCGAGGCGCCCCGGATGCGCGAGGGTAAGAGACTGATAGCCCGTCCCCACCCTCCCCGGTTCGTCACGTCCAAAGAAATGCGATATGACCGAGGCGCCAGTCGATCAGGCTTGGGGTTCAGCAGTCAAACTGATCGACCCCTTCGACAATCAACTGGTGTTCAACAGCCCGTCGCCTGAGTCAAAGTGACAAAGGCCGCCAAGACGCCACTGCGACGACCTCCCAACTGCCGAAGGTACTTGTCGAACCGTAGAGCCATTGACATCTGGCTCCACTCCGGTAACATCGGACAGGCTGTACTACCTCTGACCGGGAGTCCGACGATGAATCGAGCTGATCTGTTGCTGCTTTCTGCCGCGTTTGTGTCCTTCCTCTTGTCGGTGTCGCTGTGGTTTGTCGGCAAGCGGGACGAAGGCATGTTTGTCGGGCTCTGGGTACCCTCCATTCTGGCCCTCGGCGCCTACCTCCGCGTTCGTGTCGTGGAGGCGCGCATCCATGCTTGAGGAGCTGCTGTTCCTTGTGGGTTTGCTGGTCACGGCCATGGCGACGGCCTTCGCCCTGATCACCGTGCGCGAACTGCGTCACATCGGCGAAATCGCGGATTCGGACCAGCCACCCGATGGTCCGCTGGAATGGGTTCCAGAGGGTGCCCGCAAGACGGTGAGATAAGTGTGTCGAGTTCATAGGCGTCACGTGGTATCTGGGCAGCATAATGAGGTGTGACGTGGACGGCTGCTGCCCCTGCGGCAATGCGTCTTTGTTGCCACCGCGCAGAGGTGGGACTAACGTGCTGGCGTCACCTGCCGTTGCCAACCCGACCCCGGAGACCTGCCGGGCACAGGAGCACTGATGGACGCGACACCAGCAAACCTGGCGCCCTGGGCACTACTGGAACACATGACGGTGAGCGTTCTCGTGACGACGCCCGATCTGGATCGTCCGGGGCCGAGCATCCTATACGTCAATCCTGCCTTTGGGCGTATGACCGGCTGGTCGCGCGACGAGGTCATCGGTACATCGCCGAGATTTCTCCAGGGCCGCAAGAGCGACCTGACCGTATTCGCAGATCTGCGTGCCCGTCTGGAAGGTGGACAGGTCTGGCGCGGACAGACCGTGAACTATCGCAAGGATGGTTCCGAATTCGTCATGGAGTGGTCCATCGTGCCGCTCGTCGACGATAGAGGCGTGAGTTTCTGTCATCTTGCTGTGCAGCAGGATGTCACGGAGCGTGTCACGCTGGAAAGGCACCTCGCCTCTGCCCGAGCCGAAGAACAGAAATGGCTTGAGCAAATGGAGCGCACGAATCGGGAACTCCGTCGGCTCAACGATGAGCAGCAGAGAACCCTCAACCTATTCGTCAAATACGTGCCGGACACCGTCATCAGGCGGGGTCTCGAGGCGGGCGACGGTTCGCTGTTTCATGGCGACCGACTCCATGTTGCCCTGCTCTTCTGCGATCTGCGTGGCTTCACACGCGTGAGTGAGTCCATGTCTCCAGATGGCATTGTGGCCCTGCTCAATACGTACTACCGGTTGATGTCGGAGGAAATCACTGCACATGAGGGCGTGATCACCCAATTCGTCGGCGATGAGATCTTCGTCACTTTCGGCGCGCCGCTGCCGCTACGAGACAGTACGGACAAGGCCGCACGCTGTGCACTGGCCATGGTTGCCCGCATGGACGAAATCAACAGCAACCTGCAGGACCTGACCGACGGTCCGCTTTATGTTGGCATCGGCGTGCACTACGGCCAGGTTGTGGCGGGCAACCTTGGCTCGGAGAATCAGTTGTCCTATTCGATCACGGGTGATGCCGTCAATACG
>JAQCJA010000034.1 GCA_027593305.1 bacterium | reverse complement strand
TGGCGTCCCTCCCATGGGACCGCCTGCCCGAAGATAAGTCGAAATCACATTTAAGTGAAGTGTATTGCCGCTAAGGGCTCCACTGCGAGCACGCAGAGCAACACGATGTCGGACCGTTGGGGTCCCCGGCGCCGGTGGCGTGCCACGACAGCGGCAATGACAACGACGCAAAGCGCCAGCGATGCCTGGCCGGTACCGGCCAGGTCGCCATCAAAACTCAGCGCCGAACTCATCCAGCGATTGCTCGACGCCGACCATAGAACGGCGAGCAACGGCAGCAGGCCGGCGGCGGACGTCGCCAGAGCCAATCGCTGCAGACGCCAGGCGTCGGGGTCCGGTCGAAACCACCGATGGCAGAGCCAGGCGGCCCATGTCGTAACCGTACAGAAGACTGCGTGAAAAGGGGACACCAGTATGACGATGGCAGCGCAACAACCGGTTGCCCACGCCATTCTGCCACGTAAGACACCGGGGTTGAGGGCACAGGAGAGCCACAGGCTGCCGGCCCCTCCCGAATCCCCCAGATATGTGTCAGGCACAACCAGATGCCCAGCCATGTCAGAAACGGTGCCCCAACCTTCCAGATTGGCAGGAACGTCAATGCCGGGACTTCCAACCAACCACTGAGGGCACCCACGAGGGCTACCGTGGGATAGGAAAGAATCGAATTGGTCCGGCCGCTGTGTTCCGTGTAGAAGGGATTTGCGTCCGACCGCGGAGATTCCCCGAAGCCATCGGCGATCACCCAGAAAGCGTACTCGTCATCATGTGTGATCGTATAGCGCCACGAACCTGCTTCCTGCGCAACGCGACCATGGAGTAGCAGGTAACCGGTGATGAACAACATCAGCCCTGCGGCAGCGATACGGAGCGTTCTGGAGAGTCGCGTCATGGTCGACAAGATAGCGTCCCCCGGCTGTCTTGCGCATGCTCAAGGACGCAGGTAACTTTAGCGGTCTGATTTTGCTCCCATCGTCTAACGGTTAGGACACCAGATTTTCATTCTGGCGACCGGGGTTCAACTCCCCGTGGGAGTACCATTCTGCCGCCCTGGGTTTGACAGGGGTTGGACACAAGAAAGGCCTCTCGGTGGGGGGCCTTTCTTCGTTCTGCGGTCCTGCCCTGCCACCTGCGTCCGCTAGCGCAGAAGCAGCATTTTGCGCTGTACATCCCCACCGGCGCTACGCAACCGATAGATATACGTTCCGCTTGCCACCGCGCGACCCGCATCGTCCCGTCCATCCCAGAATGCCACGTGTTCGCCGGGCGCTTGCTCACCATGCCACAGATCCCTGATGCGCTGTCCTGTGAGATCATAAACACTCAACGTCACGGAGCCCGCGATGCTGGTGCGAAGTCGGATCAGTGTCTCGCTGTTGAACGGGTTCGGTGCGTTCTGTGAGAGCGTGGGTCCGTCGATAAGCCCAAGTCGGGTTGCCGCCGCCAGTGCCTTCGATCGTCCCGTGCTCATATCATCAAACAGGACAAACATATCTCCCATCTCAACCGTACCGTCACGGTTGAGATCGAAGGCCGGGTCGTCACCTTTCATGTGATCGATGAGCAGAAAGAAATCCGACAGATCCACCAGTCCATCACGATTGAGATCCGCGACGCGACGACCTACCTCATATACCAGTGAAGGCAGTGACACCGGCGCCAGGTCCACCTGATTCAGTCGTGCCGAGTGTACGCCGATCCCTGTCTGCAGGCCCCGCTGCCCGTGTTCGTTGAACAGAATGCGCAGGAGTCTGGCATCCCCCTCCAGACCATCCGTGCCGGCGAAGGCGATGCGGATGACACCGGGTTGCTGCAGATTGGTCGCCAGCAGGAAGTCATTGTTCAGCTGCAGGCGCTCTATGTCGGTGGCTTGCAGAGCCCGGGCGTCGTAGCGCAGTTCTATCGTGCCGCCGCGCACTGCGTCCAGGTCACGGGCCTCGAGCAGCACTTCCGTGGTATTCTCCGCAGCCGATGGCAGACGGTCGCAGGGACAACGCCGGTCCTTTGCTGACGAGCCTCTTGCCCGTGCCGCCGGCACTTGCCCAACTGCCATCAACATCACCCATCAGATAGGCCGTGAAATTGCGGAATTCGTCGCGAATGAGCGGGAGAAACTGCAGCGTAGCTGGCTCGAATTGCCAGAAGGCACCCGCAGGGAAGCTGCTTTCCAGGCCCACCAGAAAACGCAGAATGAGACCGGCATCGGTCGTACCAATCGTCCCGTTACCGGAGACATCGGCCGCCAGTTGCTGGCCCCGAGACAATGTCAGCGACCCGATCAGATGGCGTAGAATATCAGCGGCGTCCAGCGCATCGATCGCCGCGAGCGAACCATTTGCACGCGACAGAGAGACGGTATAGTCCCCCACTCGTGTGGGCCCCAATCGATACCGGCCATCTGTGTCGGTCGTGGCCGTGATGGTCGCTTCTCCCGTACCACGGAGAACCACGTTAGGGACCGCCTGCAAATCAGCGAAGTACAACACCCAGCCCAGAACGCTGGCTTCCCGGATCACTGTGAGAGATCCGTCTGTCGCAATTGCGCTGCTTGCGCCTTCGTTGACCACCGCCGAGACGATGTCGAGCCCGGTCACGGCGCCGGGCGCACCGATGACACGAACGTGCAGTTCGAGAATCGACTCCGGAAAGAACGTGTTGATGGGCTGCGCTGCCGCCATGGCGATCGTCAGGCGGCCATTGTCGACGGAACTGCGCAGAGTGAAATCGTCAGTCAGCGCCGCCGTCGAGACGTCGAGGACCTGAATGACGGAAGGGTTGAACAGTACCGTCAGGACCAGCCCCGACATGCCGCCGGCGAAGGTGCCACTCAGCGGGATCGTACGCTCTTCACCGGGACGTGCGGTGATGTGGGTGAAGCTCAGGGCATTGGTCTGAGCCTGTAGTTCGGAGCCTAGCAGACACAACAGTCCGCACAGCACCACATTTGGGAGGCGCACGTGGTGGTCCATCTTTGCAGAAAAAGTGGTGCGAGGACACCGTGGGGACACAGGCGGGATGCCCATGGATACCTAAAAAGCGCAATTTCTGCAAGAAACAGACAATAAAGGGCCGGCCCCACTCGGGGCCGGCCCTCATCCACCAGAAGTGCGTGAGCGCAGCGTCAGGCGCTGATCTTCACTTCGATCTGCTTGGGTTTGGCTTCCTCCGCCTTGGGTACGGTGACGGCAAGTACACCGTCCTGGTAGATGGCGGTGATGCCATCGACATTCACGGCACCCGGCAGATCAAAAGCGCGAGAAAAGGTTCCGTAGAGACGCTCCACTCGGTGCGCGGAGCCATTCTTCTCTTCCGACGCTTGCCGACGCTCCCCACGAAGGGTGAGTCGGCCTTCTGTGACAGTAACTGTCAGATCCTCTCGGTTGATTCCCGGCAGATCAGCCGTGATGAGGTATTCATTTTGAGTCTCGGCGATATCAACGGACGGTCGCCACGCAGCCGGACTCGAAGTCTCAATTGCAGGCTCGTTGCTGCGGAAAGGGTCGAAAATGCGGTTCATCTCGTTGCGGAGGTCAAAAAGCTCCGTGGGCTGCCAGCGAACGAGTGCCATGGGGTCCTCCTTGTAGGATTGGTGGTGGTCGGTGTTGGCACCTTGCGGTGTTGGCACCTTGCGGTGTTCACAGCCAACATCGCAAAGACCGTACCAGTCCCTTTTCCCCATGAGAGTTTCACAGCGACCTGTTGTTGTCTGCCATATTGGCGGCGACAGAGTGGGTCGGATGGTATGGTGGCAAATTCATCAGCCAAAGTGGCAGCTTACCGCGCCCGGCGACGCCTGCGTTCAAGGGATTCTCTCCGGCGGAGGCGTGCCAGTTCCCTCATGTCGATCGCCGGATCGAACTCACCGACGATCTCGGTTCCGAGAATTTCCTCCAGTACATCCTCCAGTGTCACCAGACCCGCCAGACCGCCGTATTCGTTAATGACGAGCACCAGGTGTTGCCGGGTCTCCAGGAGACGACGCAGCAGGCGATTTACGCTGAGGGTTTCGGTAACGAAATCAACGGGCCGCATGAATTCTTCCAACAGGCGATCCCATTGATCCTCCGCCATGGCCGTCAGGATGTCGCGGCGCAGCACCACACCGACAACATCATCGGCATCCCTGTCGTACACGGGGACCCGACTGTGGTTGAAGGCGGTGGCAAGCTCCTCGGATCCCTTCAACGCACCGATCGTCATCGACACGCTCAGGGATGACATGACCGTTCGTGGTGTCATGATGTCGCGCACAGTGCGCGCCTCCAGAGACAGGATGTTCTCGATGACCGCCGCTTCCTCCGGACCGATCGTGCCAGCCTTCAGCCCCAACCTTGCCAGTACTGTGATCTCCTGGATCGATACATCAGACTCGGCGTTGCCGCGCGCCATGACGTTCGTCAGTTTGCCGGTGAACCAGGTCAGGGGCCGGAAGGCCCAGACCAGCCCCTGCAAGGGGCGGGCGATCACACTGGCCATGCCGCGCGCATGAATCACGCCAATCGTCTTCGGGATCACCTCGGAAAAGACCAGGATGGCGAGGGTGAAGAAGGCCGAGAACCAGACGAGTTTGTCGTGACCAAAAACGTTGGCTGCTGCAGCACCGGCGATCGCGGCGCCGGCGGTATTGGCGATCGTGTTCAGTGACAGAATCGCGGCGATGGGCCGATCGATGTTCCCGCGCATGTCGCGCAGGATCCGCCCCGATGCACTGCCGGACTCTGCCATGTTCTCCAGGTGACCCACAGGGACCGAGTACAACACGGCTTCGAACAGGGAACACAGAGCCGAGATGCCAACGGCAAAGCCGACGGCTACGGCAAGCTCGATCATTACGCCCTCCAGGGAGTATTCGGGGTATCGACCTGGATAAGTGGCCGACAGGGAGCAGAGCTACAATATCGAAAGGTCGGCCAGGCTACAATCGTCAGACAATCAAGCGGGAGCGACTGCGCCGGGACTGGCCACGGTGTCTCCATCGGCGAGAACCGAAGGCAGGTCGTTATACTTGGAGCATGAAACCTTCCGTCTTTACCGATGAGATCAACCGTGAGGACTTTGCCCGCGCCGTATTGTTGGCCGAGCAATGGGGCGTCGAGTCCGTAGAGATCCGTTCCCTGCCGGGCGGACGCTACCCTCGATCCACCGATGACCAACTCAGGCACGTGGGCCGTATCCTCGCCGATGCGGGTCGTACCGTTTCTGGCGTCTCACCAGGCTTGTTCAAGTGCGACGTTGGCGATGCCGAAGTGGAAGCAGGGATCACCGAGTTGCTGCCGCGGGCCTGCACATGGGCCCGCGAGTGGGGCACCCGGCTCGTTTCCGTTTTCGGCTGTCACCGCGGCGACGAGCCTCACGGTTCTGGCCGATTCCCGGCGCAAGTGGTTGATCTGCTCGGGCGCATGTGCGACGTCGCCGCCGCCAACGGGTGTCGACTCGCACTGGAGAACGAGGCCGTGTGCTGGGGAGACACGGGCACGGAAGCTGCAGCTCTGATCCGCGCCGTCGGCTCGGATCGACTGTCGCTGTGCTGGGACCCGGGCAATGCTGCGCGCGCCGGCGCGCTGGCTGCGCAGCAGGAATATGAGGGGCTCGCTGACCTCGTGGCCCACGTTCATCTGAAGAACTTTGATCCGGTAGTTGATGGATGGTCGCTTATGGATGCAGGATGTGTCGACTGGCCGTCACAGATCCGGGCACTGGCCGAACGTGACTACCCGGGCTATCTGGTCATAGAGACCCATACTCAGACAGGTCCGCCTCCCATCGGTGACGCGTTGCCGGGGGCCACAGGGGTACCTCTATCACCCCTCGAAGCCGACTCTCTGCACAATCTGCAGTACGTGCACTCCCTGCTTGGTTGATGTTGTCACCTCCCGTGCAATCTCTGGCGACGCGTACCGTTCGTGGCGTGTTCTGGACAAGCAGCGCCTTTCTGCTGCAGGTCGTCACAACCTTCGTGTTCTATGGGCTTCTATCGACGGAACAGATGGGGCAGTTCGAGTGGGCCCTGGTGATCGTCATGTTCCTGGCCCTGCTTTGTGATCTGGGTCTCGGCAGCGCTCTGGTCCAGGATCGCGATGCGGGAGACGAACACTTCGCCGCCGCCTTCTGGCTGTGCCTTGCTTTTGGTGGTGTCACCACAACGGCAGTTGTGCTGCTGGTGCCAACCTTTGCCGATCTTGTCTCGCCGCAGGATGCAGATGGCTTTGGACCCATTCTGCGTGGTCTGGTGCTGCTGGTGCCGTTCGCGGCGGTGTCGGGCCTGTTTCGAGCCCGGCTCCAGCGCGATCTGCGCTGGCGCGCGATGGCTGTCGCGGAGATCGGCTCTTCGGTGATCCATGCTGGTACGGCCTTGTCTCTGTTGGCCACGGGACATGGTATCACCAGCGCGGTGTACAGTGCCGTCGCCCGCGAAGCGGCTCTGTTGCTGGCTCTGGCATGGACGGCACGCTGGCTGCCGACGCCCAGATTCGGCTTCGATGCATTGCGTCGGATCCTCGCCTTTGGCCTCAATCTGACCGGTTCACGATGCCTGAACTATCTCAACAGCAACCTGGCGCGGGTCGTCATTGGCTTCTCGCTCGGCATGGAGGCCCTGGGATTCTACAGTTTCGCCTATCGCTTGACGTTGATGCCGCTGGTGCGAATCTCCACCATCATCACCCGTGTCTTCTTTCCCACGTTCTCCGCGATCTGCCATGACAATGACTTGTTGCGGCGTGTCTACCTACGCTCCGTTCAGGCGGTTGCACTGACGTACTGGCCGGCGCTGGCGGCACTGGCCGTTCTGGCTGAGCCGGTGGTGCTGCTTGCGGGTCCCACGATGGGGCCCGCCGTGTGGCCCGTACGACTGCTGGCGCTGGCGACGATCATCAAGGCCGTCGGTGCGAGCGTGGGATCCGTGTTCCTTGCCAAAGGCAAAGCCAGCTGGGCACTGTACTGGTCGATGTTCAGCCTCGTGGTGCTGATCCCGGCACTGTACTGGGGCGGCTTCTTCGGAATTGAAGGTGTCTGTGCCGTGCTTGCTGCCACGGGGGCACTGTTCCTCGTGTTGTCCCAATACCTGGCCAATCGCCTGATGGGAATCGGCTTCGCCAGCTACAGCGCCGGGCTGTGGAGACCGGCGCTGGTCGCGTTGCTCACGGGAGCCGTCACCCTGGCAGCGCTGCCGATGCTGCCTGCGACACCGGTGATGGCATGTGTTGTCGGTACGGCGGTCGCAGCGGTGGCGGGACTGGTGGGACTGCGGTGGATCGCGTGGAATGATGTCAGAGGCATGTGGCACAGCGCCCGCGGCTCGTCTGCAGATGCATCTACCATGTCTCCCCTTCCCAAGGGGTAGGGGGCCTAGTACCTTCTCAGGCTGATACCCTTTCAGAGCCCCGTGCGCGTGGCTCGCTTCAAGGAGCAGAGTTAACATGGATCCCCAGAACGGCCAGTCCGCCACGGGCACCGCCCGGCTCAAGACGGGCCTCGCAGAAATGCTCAAAGGGGGCGTCATCATGGACGTCACCAACGCCGACCAGGCGAAGATCGCCGAGGACGCCGGCGCCGTGGCAGTCATGGCCCTGGAGCGGGTACCATCTGATATCCGCAAAGAGGGCGGTGTCGCCCGTATGTCACCGATCTCCACGATGCGCAAGATCATGGCGACGGTGTCGATTCCGGTAATGGCCAAGTGTCGCATCGGCCACTTCGCCGAGGCCCAGATCCTGCAGGCGTTGGGCGTCGACTACATCGACGAGAGTGAAGTCCTGACACCGGCCGATGAACTGTATCACGTGGACAAATTCGCTTTCCAGGTTCCTTTTGTCTGCGGCTGCCGCAATCTGGGCGAAGCCCTGCGCCGGATCGGCGAGGGTGCAGCCATGATCCGCACCAAGGGTGAGGCAGGTTCCGGCAACATCGTCGAGGCCGTGCGACACATGCGCACCCTCATGGATGGCATGCGGCGCCTCACGCTTCTGCGTCCTGAGCAGCTGATGACGGAGGCCAAAGACCTGGGTGCCCCCTATGAGTTGGTGTGTCTGGTTGCCGAAACAGGAAGGCTGCCGGTGCCCAATTTCTCTGCCGGTGGCATTGCCACGCCCGCTGATGCATCCCTGATGATGCAGTTGGGTGCCGAGTCCGTCTTCGTTGGCTCGGGTATCTTCAAATCGTCAGACCCGGCCAAACGAGCCCTGGCCATCGTCAAGGCCACGACGCATTATGCCGATCCTGACATTCTCGTGCAGGTCTCGGAAGATCTTGGCGAGGCCATGCCCGGCATCGAGATGGGCACACTCAACGAGAGTGAAAAAATGCAGAACCGCGGCTGGTAGGATCGGTTCAGGCGATCGCCGCCGAGCGCATCAAGGGAGACGCCCCGGACGGGGCGTCTCCTTCTTTCTTGTTACGTGCCGGACACAGGAGTGATCTACAGGTGACTGAGGGGAAGACCCGGCCCGTCGTCGGTGCCCTGGCACTGCAGGGGGACTTTGCTGCCCACACGGCGACCATGGAACGCCTTGGGGCCGATGTCGTATCTGTGCGCAAGGTGGCCCAACTCGAGGGCATCGATGGACTCATCATCCCGGGCGGCGAGAGCACGACCTTGATCCGGCTTATGGAGGTCTTCGAATTCTGGGAGCCACTGCAGCGCTGGATCGGCGACGGGCACCCGGTTTTCGGCACGTGTGCCGGCACCATCCTGCTGGCCAATGAAGTCCTGGGTCCGACACAGAAAAGCCTGGGACTTATTGACATCACCGTGGAGCGGAACAGTTACGGCCGTCAGGTGGACAGTTTCGAGGGCACCGGCAGCTTTCGTCCCACACCCGGGAGGGAAGACGAAATCGAGATGATCTTCATTCGTGCGCCCCGTATCGTCCGCATGGGCGCTCAAGTCGAAGCTCTCGGCGACTGCAACGGTGATACCGTCGTGGCCCGCCAGGAGCATGTCCTCGTCGCCACCTTCCACCCGGAACTGGGCGCGGGTTCGACAGTCCATGAATACTTCCTGCAGATGGTGATCACCGCTCGAGGCTGAGCAGGCTGTCGAGAAAGGCAAGGTTGGCGCGCGCGATCGTGTGCTCCGGATCCAGACGCAGCGCCAACTGCATGTGGTCCGCCGCCGCTGCCAGTTCACCCAGACCGAACAGCGCCCGGCCAAGGTTCGTGTGCAGATCCGCGTTGGTGTAGCCATTGTCGACGCAGCGGCTCAACGCACTGACAGCCTCCTGCCATTGTTCCCGACGCAGATAGACGAGGCCCAGGCCTTCGTAGGCGCGCCAGAAGGTGGGCTTGTCGCGCAGGAGTTCCTCAAAGTAGCGGCCCGCCCCGTCCAGGTCGCCCATCTCGATCAGCACCTTACCGAGATTGCCGAAGACCTGCGGCTGACAGCCCTCCAGTTGTACGGCGCTGACAAACTCTGCGTGGGCCTCTGCCAGTCTCCCCCGCACATAGTAGGCCCGACCGAGATTGTTGCGGGCACTGCAGTTGTCGGGTGCCTTGGCGACCGTATCCATCCAGACTGTCAGGTCGCTGCGCAGCACCTCGTTGCGCTGCACTGTCACCGCCGTCAGTGTGACGATGACGAGGCCGGCACCCAGGCCCCGGGCGAGGCGTTGCCCCTTTTGCTGCGTGACTTGCCCCCAGCGATGAACAGCGCACGACAACAACCAGTTGCCAGACAACAGCAGCAGTACGAGGACCGCCGCCAGAGGCAGATGCATGCGGCGTTCGGCGCCAACTTCGGTAACGATGGGAACAATACTCGAACTCGGCGCCAAGAGGAGAAAGAAAAACGCCCCGGCAAAGCCCGGCATGGGACGATGACGCAAGGACCAGACCGTTGCGCCCAGGAGTGTGCCGACAACACCTGCACCCCATACCGCATTCCAGACACCCACTGACGTGACTCGACCGTAGTCGAAGTTCAACTCTACTGGCCACAGGACGAGGCCAAGGTAGTGGGTGATCATGGTGAGCTGTGCCACCCCGTATTGCCACCAGGCGACAGCGAGATGGAAACCGACGGTCTGATCCCGCGGCCCTGTGGACAGGATGGCCAGCAACGGCAGCCAGCAGAGCACAAGGCCCATGTACAGCCGCCGCCGACGGTGCCAGGCTTGGCGCCAGGTGGAAAACAGAAAGATGCGATCGTAGAGCACGACGGCGATGGGCGCCGATACCATCGACTCCTTGCTCAGCATGCCAAGGGCACAGAACAGGACGGCCGCCACGCTCCAGAGCCTGGGACGAGTAGCCCGGAAAGCCCTGTGCGCCGCGTACATCGTGAGCAGATACCACAGCCCCATCAACAGTTCCGTGCGCTGAATGATGTAGGTGACGGCATCCACCTGCAACGGATGAACCAGCCACATGGCGGCCGCAATTGCCGCCAGATCGACGGCGTGGGTCCGGCGGCACCATCCTGCCAGTTGTGGCAGGCTCATGATCTGCCAGAGGCAGCAGAACAAGATCCACGCCGACAGTGTGTGTGCTGCCACATTGATCAGGTGGTAGCCACGCACAGCGAAACCGCCGGCACCGATCCCGAGGGCGGAACTCAGTGGCTTCCAGGCGGAATCGGCCGGAATCTGCAACTGGCCGAGCCAATGGTTGAGAGCCAGTGACAGCAGGACAACGGGCCGACCGGTGACGGCGGACTGCTCGTCGTTGCGGATGTCAGCGGGCGGCCACAACTGCCTGACCTGAGGATTGTTGCGGATCGCCGCCTCGTCGTCGTGCAGCAATGGCACGTCGAGGCTGTTGTGGAAAGCTGCTGCCGCCAGCAGACACAGCAACAGGGCTACAGTCACCTGCTGGCGGAGAGCCGGAGCGGTGGGCAAGCCGGTCAGCGAAGCCAACAATCGGGTCCGGAGTGGCCTTCAGCCCTGCCCGTACGCACCCTTCAGAATTTCAGCTGCAGTCTGGCCGTGAAGCGATTGATGCTGATGGTATCGTCGGCAAAGATGAAATCGTGCTGGTACTGCAGCCCTGCACTCAGTTTCTCGGTGATCACAACCTCAGCACCCACGCCAGGGGCGATGCCGAAGTGGGAATCGCCTGCATCCGGCGAATACAAGTCAGCGTCGAGACTCATGAACCAGTTGAAAGGTTCGTTGCGCAGGACATTGCGGATGCCGGCGGAGTACAGGTTCGCCTTCTGGTTGCCGGCGATATGCCCGTAACCGATCTGCACAGCGAGCCACTCCTCCATGTAGTAGCCCACGTTGGCACCGTAGATCAGATCCGTCTGTGAGCTGTCGTCACCAGAGCCCTGCAACTCGATGTCGACGGCGGCGGCACCAAATAGAGGCTCGATGAACAGACTGCCCGGCGTTCCGTAGTGCGCATAGCCGCCACGGCCAACTTCGCTGCCCTCCGGGCCATCGGTGCGTCCCGGTGTGGGCTCGGCGGCGTTTCCCGCGACGGTGCAGGCCAGAACCATAACCGCTGTGATCCAGATTTTCATAGCCCGATGCTCTTCTTCTTGAAGGCCTTCGTGATCTCTTTGTGATCGGTCCAGAGGATCTCTGTCGTCTCGATGTCGGTCAGCTCGAAAGTGGTTTTGTAGTAGACGAGTTTGTCATTGCCCACCTGCTGCGTATTGGAGGTGATCACCGTGCCCAGCAGATAACGAGCCGCCCGCTGACGACCGGGACCGGTCGCCTCGTTGGCGTTCACGTAACCGGACCCCTGGTACTCGTACTCCTTGGCGATCTCCTCCCGCGCCGCCTTGTCGAGAAAGGTGAACTGGCCACTGTTGATGAGAGCCGTTTTCACATGGTCATACAGCGCCTGCAGATCGATGTGTTCCGTCGTCCGGTTCTTCGGTGTCTCGAGAATGACGACGGGTTTGTCGAGGGCATCACGTTGCTTCCACGCAATCAGAGACTCCACAACTTTCTTCGCCACCAACTGCATGTCATTCTGATTCCATCGATCATCGAGCATGGCGATCTGCTCGGGATCTTCATAGGTCCCCCGGGTAAAGGCTCGTTGTCCGGCACAGGCGGACAGACTCGCCGCCACCACAACGAGCAGGGCGAGTTGGAACGCTCGCGTTTTCATCGGTCGTCTCGTTTCTCTCATTTCAGGGAAAAGTTCCATCAACATCAGTCCCACTCACATTCAAAATGCGAGCGCTCGAGATGCCACAGTCCGGGCAGCATGGCGTCCTGCCGGTGCAGGGCCTGCATGGAGCAGCGGCTCTGCAACGAACTGGCGGGATACTCGAAAGTAAACTCCTGTGCCGCTTTCAGGTCCGCAGCGGGGATATCGGCGACGGTGTAAATATCGGGACGGGTGGAGGCGAACACCAAGGCGCGTTTGGGCCCGTGGGTCTTCAGCGGTACGCGGGCGACGAAACTGGCTCGTTGCACAACCTTGGGCAGCAGTATGTCGGTATTGTCAACCTGCGTCCTTGTGGCGGTGCGACCGAGAGCCTGTTGCAGGTTGCCGAAGAACACCCGATCCCGCTCGCCGTCGGGAATGATCAGGTAGAGATATGCCTTGCGCGCCTGCGTGGAGACGCTGGCAGCACCGGCCAATCCCTCGAAATCCAGCTGGATCGCCAGATCGATGGAGCGATTGGGTGCCAGGGCGTGCAACGACATGGCCTGGATAACGGCCTCCGACACGCCTGCCGTTTTCAGTTGCACCAGCGACGTAACAGAAGCGTCGCAACTGCAGCGCCGCTCCTGGAGCATCTTGGTGATGGCGTCATCGCTGAACTTCGCCTCATGCAGTTGCACGACCTCGGCAAGCGACAGGGGCAACTGACCGGAGCGCTCATATACGGCCGGCAACGCCCCACCCTCCCAGTCAACGATGTTGAAGACGGCACCAGCCGGCATGGCACGCCCACCAGGGGTCGCCGTGTCGGCCGACTGCGCCGAGGCGGACAGCACTCCCAGCAGCACCAGTGCCACTGCGAATCCGTGCACTATTTTCATCAGCCCATTCTCCTTATGACCTCAGCGGAAGCTGCGCCAACTGAGGAAGACAGGGTGGTCGGCGTTGACCTCGGCGGCACTGAAAGTGTGCTGATCGACGACGCCCCCCCCTGCGTTGATAAACTCCAGAACCAGCTCCGTAGTTCCAGCAGGCACTTGCGCGCGGGCCATCCAGATTGCCTGCGGCAGTGATACCCAGCTGCGCGTATCGGCCGCCTCGGTGCCGGCGCCAAAGAGATTCACCAGGATCCCGAGAAACTCGTCCTTGTCCTCCGCCTTCTTGGTGGCGATCCACTTGAGCAGAGCCCGCGCCGTCGTGCGCAACAGAATCGAGTCCTGCTTCTCCTGCAGGGACTTGGTGGCAATCGCGTCGAGATCCTCCAGCATCCAGCCGCGCAGGCTCTGCTCGTTGACCCGCAGGCGCACACCGGCGACGGCACTGCGCCCGGGAACAAAGACGGGCAGGGCCACACGCAGCCAGTACTGCACCCGTCCCTGGACGCGTGGATCGTGATACCGATGCACCATGTGATCGGAAGTGAGCCAGATATCGTGGGTCCTGTCGTTGTCCATGATGGGCAGGCTGATCTCCTGCTGCCCCTTGCGACCGACGAAGCCACTCTCGGCAAAAACCGTCACCGTCCCGGGGCCGGGCGCCGGCACGCTAGATTGTCCCGGATCGAGGCCCCAGCGGGACTGGACGTCGATCCACTCCTGAACAAAACCAAGGCGGTCCGTTGTGCGCTTCAGATCCGTCGCCATCGGTGCCGGCGGCGACAGACCAAACTCTTGCTGGTATGCTGCATAACCCTTGGCCGCATCACGATAGGAGACATAGGCGTCGCCCACCTCACCCGCGGCGTCGAACAGCTGGCCTGTTAGATACTGCAGGAAGGCGTCGTTTTTGTAGCTGAGTTGGACTTCTGCATCTTCGGCGAAATCGGCAAGGCGCAGATTCGCCTTGCGACACTCCACGAGGGCGCCCTGCGGGTCGTCGAGCCGCAGATAGTTGAGCGCCCGGTAGTAGTGGATCAGTACGCGCTCATATTCCTCGCCACTGTAGGCACGCAGGGCATCATTGGTTACCAGAGAGGCAATTTCACGGCTCGCCGAACGGGTGTGATGCCTGTCGATGAGCCGTTCGGCGCGCTCAAACTGGGCGTTTGATGCGACCCAATCGCCAGCGTAGTGCAGGATCAGACCCTTCTCCAGGCGGTAGAGGAGCAGATTGGTGTCGCCCGTTGGTTTTTCCAGCTTCGCCAGAGCTCCCTGCCAGTCGCGGTTCTGCATGCGACCGAGGCTCTTTCCCATGTAGCGGGCATACCCGGCAGCACAGCCTGTGACACCGATGGCGATCAACAGCACGACGACGGGCCGTAGCCAGACCTCCCTGTGTCGTCTGCGTGTCATCATGCCGATCATCCTGCCAGTCATCGTGCCAATTATCGTGCCAATTATCGTGCCAATTATCGTGGTGGGCTACAGGGCCATGTGGGCGAGATACATATCACTGGGCGTTGGTGGCTCCTTGGGCAGCGGCAGCCTCTCATGTTGCGAGTAGTAGCTCATCAGCACCGACGCACCATCCGGCCCAGGCGCCAGTCCACAGTAGGAGCAATCGCGACCACTGGGTACCGTCAGCAGATGCTGCGCCCGGGTCCCGGCGATCTCCCACACACTGGTATGATGCCCTGCCGGGTCCTGCCGTTCCCCTGCCGACACAAAGCTGTCCGCTGGCAGGTCCTGCTCCTGCGAGCGGCCGGCAACGATCCAGCGTTTGTCGTGCAACTGCAGAACGCCAGGAGCAGGGAGATCAACGCGGCATGGAACCTGCCAGACGACACCGTGAGGTGATCGGGACCACTTTGGCTCTCCTGGGCAACAAACCTGGTTGCTGGAACATAGGCGCCACGCTACCCTTGCGCCTATGACACAATCCAGATCAATCCCGACGGCCGTTGTCGGTTATGGTTTCGCCGGCCGCTGTTTCCACTCCTATCTCGTCGGCCTGGCGGCACCCGCCCTGACGTTGAAGGGTATCGTGTCCAGCCGACCGCAGGCGCGCGCTGACATCACCGGGCGCCTCGGAGTGTACGCCTGGGAGCGCTTTGAAGACGTGCTTGCCGACGACGAGATCGAACTCATCGTCCTGGCCACTCCCAACGACGTGCATGCGCCACAGGCAATCGCGGCGCTGCAAGCGGGCAAACACGTGGTCACGGACAAGCCCATGAGCCTCAACGGCGCCGAAGCGGATGCCATGATGGCCGCTGCCAGGGATGCCGGCCGGATACTCACCGTGTTCCAGAATCGCCGGTGGGACGGTGACTATCTGACGGTGAAGCAATTGCTGACAGATGGACAACTCGGCGCGTTGGTCTACGCACAGCTTGCCTGGGGCCAGTATGGCGCGCCCGGGTCCTGGCGCGGGCAGGCGCATCGAGGTGGTGGCAAATTCATCGATCTGGGTGCGCATATGATCGATCAGGCGCTGCAGCTTGTTCCGGCACCCCTGCAACGGGTCTACGCCCGTTTTACCGATGCCGGCCTGAGCAAAGAGGTGGAGGACCACGCCCATTGCGTGCTCTCCTTCGGCAATGGTGCCGAGATCCACGTCGTGACATCATCGATCGCTCGGGCGCCAATGCCGCGATGGTACGTGCTCGGTACGGATGGCGCCTTCGTGAAGCACGGCGTCGACCCACAGGAAGGCGCCATGATCACCGGAGACATCGACGCAGCCCGCGAACCGGATCGCGACAACTGGCCCCGCCTGCGCCGCGAAGTTGCCGGACGATCCGCCGAAACCGTGTTCGACGCCGTGCCCGGTCGGTGGCGCTCCTTTTACGAGAATGTCGCCGCGGCGATCCGTGGCCAGGCCGACCTGGCTGTCACCCCGGCGAGCGTGCGCCGTGTGATGGGTGTCTTCGATGCGGCGCGCGAATCGGCTCACAGCGGTCGAGCCGTCGATATCGTCCCCTCTTGAATCGCCGCAACCGCGAGGCGAGCGGTGTCGAAGAGTCAGGCTTCGACGTGCGCAGCCATGACCTCGACATTCCCCTCGATGAGTACGCCAGCCTGCCGAAATTCCCCGTGACCCTGGTGCTCGACAACCTGCGTTCCGCCTTTAATGTGGGCTCGATCTTCCGCACGGCCGATACAACCCGCCTGCAACGTGTCGTGACCTGTGGGTATACCGCCCATCCCCCGCACCCGCGCCTCGACAAAACGGCGCTGGGCACTGTGGACTACGTCGACAGTGTGCATGTCGATAGTACGTTGGCAGCGGTGGCGGATTTGCAGGCGAAGGGAGTTGCCGTGTGGGCCCTGGAAACGACCTCCGACAGCCTTGCGTACACAGAAGTGACGTACCCACAGCCCCTGGCGCTGGTTTTGGGCAATGAAGCCCTTGGCGTCGCGCGCGACGTCCTCGACCGCTGTGACGCTCTGGTGCAGGTTCCGGTCTTCGGCTACAAGAACTCGCTGAACGTTGCCTGTACCGCTGCTGTCGTCGTCTACGAGATCCTGCGCCAGTGGCACTATGAGCCAGGGACCGCCGCTGGCGGGCGCGTAAAGGGTTCGGCGCGGTAACGTCGCGCCAATTCATGGCTTGTGCCCTCCGGCGGCAGTTCGAGTACGCGATCGAAACAGCGCACCGCTTCGTCGTGCTCGCCGAGCTCGTCGTAGGTCATGCCCAGATACAGCAGAACCAGCGACGCGTAGCCGTTGGTGGCCTCGCCCGGTCCCCCGGACAGGAGGCCGCCAAGGCTGTCGGCAGCAACAAAACTGCGCACCGCAGTTTCCAGGCGCCGCTGACGGAAGGCGTTTTTGCCGATGTGGTAGAGCGCCTCCATGTGACCACGATCGTGATACCCTGCCTGCCGGCTGCGACTGCGCCGCGCCACTTCCTCGTAGTGGGCCACACCCTCGATCCAGCGCCCGAGGGCGACAAGCGTTCGAGCCCGATAGCGATGGAACAGGGCGTTCGTAGGGTACATCTCGTGTAGTTCGACCAGATAGGGTAGTGCCCGCTGGTTGTCGTCCTCAAACACCCGGTAGATCTGCGCCAGGAAGTAGAGCGCTTCCGTGCGCGCATAACGGCCCTCTCGGCCAACCTGCTCCAGTTGTTGCAGCCCCAGTTCTCGATCACCACCGTCCAGGAACAGCATCACCGGTCGCACCACGGGATGTTTCTGCGGGATCACTTCGGCGAAATAGTTGTAGATCCCCTGGCCGAAGAGGATGTCCTTGTTCGTCGGTTCCAGTTGGCGGCTCTTCTCTAGCAGAGGCAGGCTGCGCAGACCATCGCGCGCCGCGCGCATGAACTCATGGCGATCGCCGCGCAGGCGGCCGCGGAAACCGACGGCACCACCCTTGAACAGAATCGCATCGAAGTCGTCAGGATCATCGTCCAGACGGCGGTCGCAGACAGCGATACAGCGATCCAGGAGCGTGTACAGGTCCTCGTCGTGGGTGCGGTCATCGAGATCGATGAGCACGCGCCACCAGCCAACCATGGCGAGAAAGAAGTGCCCCGTGGGATTGTCCGGTGCGGTTTCTATGATGGCATCGAAGTATTCGTCTGCCTCGGCGAAACGCAGCTGATAGATCAAATCAATCCCGTGCTGGATACGGGGATCGATGGCCCCGCGCAGCGTCAGGCCAGCCCCCGCGTCCTTGGCGAAGGTGGGCGTGCACAAAAGCATCACGCACGTGATCAGGAGCAGGGCAGGGCGGGCTCCGTATGGGTACACTACGTTCTCACTTTTCCTTCTCCACCAGACCCAGGAGGCCAGACGGCATGAATTACGACCACGACATGATCGTTCTCGGTGGTGGCTCCGGGGGCTACGCCGCAGCTCGCACCGCACGTGCCGCCGGTGCCGACGTCGCCATTGTCGATCCGGGCCCCCTGGGCGGCCTGTGCATCCTGCGTGGTTGCATGCCAAGCAAGGCGATTCTGCGCTCCTCCGACATCATGTCGTTGATGCGTCGAGCCGACGAGTTTGGTCTGCGAGCCGACAATATCGGCGCCGATCTGGCGAGCATCATGGAGCGCAAGAACGGCC
>JAQCJA010000616.1 GCA_027593305.1 bacterium | reverse complement strand
GTTGAGCTTTATGGCGTTTCGACCCCAGTAGCGTTTCGTCGGGTCCCGTGGGTCATCGAAGCCACCAAACTCCGGAATCAGCAGTGATGCCATCTCCTCCGGGTGCAGCGACCAACTGCGGGCGTGTGCCAATTGCTCCGCTTCGGAGCGACCCGAATCGTCCTGAATGGCGGCCCGCTTGGACTGGGTCTTCACGTGCAGATAGGGGGGAAAAGCCCCTTCGGCACCAAGGCCGAGGCCGAGGGCCGCCGCCAGGGCGAAGAGCCCGACCCGTTGCGCCAGTTGGGCTCTGGCCATACCCCGCCTGTAGAGCTCGACCACCTTGTAGATGAAGTAGAGCCCGATCCCCAACAAAGCATACTGCAGCATCTGCAAGTGCGGTGAGAACACGCCCACGGCGATGAGAATGGACAGCAGAATCCACCATCGGGCCGCCTTGTTCCCATCATCCATGCCGCGCTCGACGCAGAGGCACAGGAAAGGAAACAGGGCGATGACGGTCATTTTCGCATACTGACCGGCGTATGGAAAGGAGAGGAACGTGGGAGCTGAGAGAAATGCCAGTCCCCCCCAGAGTGCTGCCGAACGGCCCACGCCGATCTGGCGCAGGTAGAGAAACATCCCCCACCCGGCGCCGAAGACTGCCAGCAGGTAGCGCCAGCCGATGGCACGCTGCTTTGTCGTGAACAGTTCGATCAGGTACGTCGGGAAGAACTTGTGCCGGATTTCTTCCGATATGGGATACCCTCCCATCCTCGGATCCCAGGCGGAGGGCTCCAGGTCATGCAGCTTCTCGAGGACGGGCGCGGTGCCCTTGTGGAAGTCGTAGCCGACATCCTCGCCGAAAATGATCTTGTCGCTGAGTGGGAACTCCGAGAAGTAGACCAGTGCAACCAGAGCGAACAGAATCGGGGCAAACCAGGCGTGCTGAAACCAGTGTTGCCAGGTGGTGGCCAGGCTCGATGCCGTCGGCTGTGCCCCCGCCACCGGATCTGCAGGGCTCGGTCGGTTCCTGCGTCGCTGCTTGCCCGGGCTCGCAGCCATTGGCCTAGAGGCTACCCTTCGTCGAGGGCACCCCGCGTACTCGCTCGGAGTGGGAGGTCGCCGCGTCGAGAGATCGACCCACGGCCTTGAAAATCGCCTCGATCGAGTGGTGGTCATTCACCCCACGCAGAAGATCGATATGCACGTTCATTTTCGCATTGTCGGCAAAGGCGCGGAAGAATTCCGGCACCAGTGTCACGGGCAACCCGCCGACGCACGCGTCGCGAAAAGCCGCGTCGAGCACGAGGTACGACCTCCCGGAAAGGTCGATGACAGCTCGCGCCAGCGCCTCGTCCATGGGCACATAGGCTGCGCCAAAACGTTCGATCCCCGTCTTGTCGCCCAGAGCCTGAGCCACCGCCTGGCCGAGGCAGATACCGACATCCTCCACGGTATGGTGCGCATCGACCTCAAGATCTCCCTTGCATGTCAGGACAAGGTCGAACAGTCCGTGCCGTGCAAAGGCCGTCAGCATGTGGTCAAAGAAACCCACGCCCGTGGCAATGCGGGATTCGCCGGAACCATCGATCGTGAACGCCAGGTCGATCTCTGTCTCTGACGTCTGCCGCCGGATCACGGCCCGCCTCTGGTTACTCATTGTTTGGTTTCTCCGACCAGGCCGCAAGCCGTATTTCGACGGCCCGGGCGTGAGCCTCGAGGCGTTCGGCGCGCGCCATGAGCGCGATCTTGGGACCCGTTGCCTGCAGGCGCTGCTTTGAGTAGCTCACAACACTTGTGGTTTTGACAAAATCGGACAACCCCAGCGACGATGAAAAACGGGCCGAGCCGTTAGTAGGCAGCACATGATTCGTACCGGCAAAGTAGTCACCGACCGGTTCTGTGGATGCTTCGCCGAGAAAGACTGCGCCCGCATTGCGCACTTTGTCGAGCCAGGCCCAGGGCTCCGCAATCAGGAGTTCGAGATGCTCTGGTGCAATACGGTTCACAAGTTCCATACCGACATCGAGATCGGCGACAGTGACAATGACGCCAAAGCGGGACAGGGCGGCTGCCACCGATTGCGGACGGGGCAGTGCCGCGCTCTGGCGCTCGACTTCGTCGCGAACGGCTGTGGCCAGCACTGTCGATGTCGTGATGCAGACGGCAGCCTCATACCCGGTCCCGTGTTCGGCCTGCGAGAGCAGATCGGCGGCAATGAAGGAGGCATTGGCCTGCGCATCTGCCAGCACAACGATCTCGGAAGGGCCGGGAACCATCTCGATACCGACCGTCCCGTAGACCTGCCTCTTTGCCGTCACGGTGTAGACGCTGCCGGGACCAACAATCTTGTCGACGGCGACGATGGAGGCGGTACCGAATGCCAGTGCCGCGACGGCCTGCGCGCCACCGATTCCGTAGACTTCCCGAAGGCCGAGAAAGCCGGCCGTTGCCAGAATGTCCGGGTGTGGCAGACCGTTGGCCTGGGGTGGCGTTACCACGCAGACCTCGTCGACGCCGGCGACCTGTGCCGGCACCGCCGCCATCAGCAGACTTGAGATCAATGGGGCCTGCCCCCCGGGCACACAGATACCGACACGGCGCAGGGGAGTCACTTTCTTGCCCAGAATGACGCCGTCGCCATCCTCCATGAACCAGGAATTGCTCTGCTGCCGAAGATGGAAGGCGCGGATATTGGCCGCCGACTCGTCGATCGCCGCCAGCAGATCACGATCCATCGCTGCCAGCGCCTCATCCAGGGCTTTCTCGGAGACACGGAACTGTCCGGGGGCAATGGACACGCCATCAAAGTCCCGTGTGAACTCGGACACGGCGTCGTCACCACGATCACGAACCGCGGCAAGGACGCGGGCGACGGTTGCCTCGACTTCTGCCGGTACGCCAGCGTGACGTGCCATGACAGCGCCCAGGCGTCCCTGATCGGGCGCGCCGGTTTGGTAGGGGA
>JAQCJA010000615.1 GCA_027593305.1 bacterium | reverse complement strand
AACGGGCCCAACTGGCGTTGGACACTCACATCGAGCTGCCCTTGCAGGGGGGGCCACTGACTGCCCCGGGCATGCAGACGGATCCGGGTCTGCGAGCCGGAAATGGGGCTGGGGCGCTCCAGGTGCGTCAGGTTCCGTACGGCGGTCCGGAACGTCGTGAGGGCGGGGACAACACGCGCAGAGGATACATCACAACGGGGGAGGTGGCCGTGCGAGGTGTGTTATGCGGCCTGGGTGTGTTGATTGTCAGCGGCCCCGTCTGGGGGCAGGTCTGGGGGCAGGTCTGGGGGCAAGTCTGGGGGCAGGTCTGGGGGCAGGTCTGCAACCCCAGGCTTCTTCCATGGGAGTTTGTGAAGTAGCGCAGCATGGGAATGCGCGGCCCGCGTTCAACGGAGCAGCGCAGCGACCGCTCAGGGTGTGGCTCCCCTTCGGCCCGCCTGCCACTGGCTGTACAGTGCCGGTCGGCGAAAGTGGCGAAAGAACGTCTCAGGCAGACGCCGAGCATCGAGCAGATCGGCAGCCTTCAGATCAGCCATCACCATCTCTTCCTGATCGCCGTGTTCCGCTTCGGCGATGACCTGCCCTCGCGCATCGCAGACAAAGGAAACCCCGGTGAACACACGCCCGGCGCCATTGTCACCGACCTGATTGCAGACCGCCACGTACACGGTGTTGTCGTAGGCCCTGGCGGGCATGTAGCGCAGCCACCTAGCCAGCTTGTCGTCCCGTGATTCCCCACCGGAAGCGTGCGGCAGGAACAGAATTTCGGCGCCTCGCTCGGCCAGTTCGGTACTGACTTCCGGGTAGTGTGAGTCATAACAGATCTCGATGCCGAAGCGGGCCTTTGGATGCTCGAAAACGGGCAAGGTATCTCCCTGGCACCAGGTGCCATTCTCGGCCGTCGGTACATGCGTCTTGCGATAGTGGCCCTGCATGCCGTCGGGGCCAAAGACGATCTGCGTGTTGTAGACGATCCCACTCACATCCCGTTCGAGCAGACCCGCCAGAAACGTCAGGCCTGTGTCCCTGCCCAGTTCGCTCAGGCGTTGCACGGAGGCACCGTCCACGGGCTCGGCGACGGGGTGGTCATTGTCGCCGGCGTTGTAGCCAGTGATGCACAACTCCGGCAGACAGAGGATTTCCACGTCAGCCGCACACGCCTGCCGCACCAGACGTTCGATGCTGCCAAGATTGCCAGCCGTGTCACCGACAATACTGGTCATCTGAGCAACGGCGATGCGCAGGTCCAGCATGACTAGGCTTTGACCTCCGCCAGGCCCTTGAAACCATTGCTCGCTTTGGGTCGGCGGGAGTGGTGCGTGGGGGGGAGCAGGGCTGCCTGTTGGGGCTTGGTGAGTTCGTCCCAGTAGGGAGGGATCTGGCCTGCAGCACCCCATGACATATGCCCCGCATTGTATTTGTAGAGGATGGCGCGGCGTTGATGATCTGCCGTCCACGGGAGGGTTCCGTGGGTGCACGCCTCGCTGAAGATGACGGCGTCTCCCGCTTTGGCGTTGATCTCTGTCACATACTCCTGGTACTGCTCCCACTTCAGCATCTTTTCGGGGCATGCCAGATTGGCCTTGTGACTGCCTGCGACCACGCTGATGCCGCCGTCCCCCGGTCCCTCGTCAGCAAGCAGGTATTCGATGACGCACAGCCCGGTAAAGATCCTGCCCTCACGATAGAAATAGGGCGCGTTGTCGAAATTGCCGTGCAGCATGCCCCCGGAACACCCTTTGTCCATGGCGATCAGGCCGGGCCCGTGATCGAGTCGCCAGCCCTCGCCGAGAATGGTGTTGAGGTGTGGCGTCGTCCCGGGATGGGCGAGCATTTCGCGAAAGGGCTCACACAGCGGCTTGGGCAACGCCAGCAGGTTGCCATTCTGGCCGAGCCGGGTCGAGCTGTTTTCCCCTTTCAACGCGCTGGATTCACCGAAATACTCCGGACTCTGCGTCAGTTCCATGGAGTCGATGGCCTTGTTGGCCAGCTCCAGCTGTTGCCTGCTGAGGACATCGCGCACAACGATGAATCCAAGCAGATCAAAGAGGTACTTCTCGTCGGTGGACATCTCCACCGTTTCCTCCGTGATCGAGCGCGACGTGTTGGCTTGTGGATCAATCATGGCTGCAACTTTCGGTAGGGGACGCTTGCGGGGCTGGCAGAGCGGGGGGTTCGCGCGGTACACACACATGTAAGACATCTGCACACGCCGCCGGCAAGCCGCCGCCGGCCAAATCCTCGCCTGCAGGAACCGGCACGGTTTGCCGGCGCTACACGGGCAGAACCACGGAGGTCGGCTCCTGACCGAGGGCGACGCGCGCTGTGTTGGTCGCACCGTGTCCAGTACTTGCGGGCCCTGAATCCGGTGACATCGTTGCCAGATGTGGCGTGAGCACGACTGCGGGCAACTGCAACAGCTGGTTGTCGGGCGCCACGGGTTCCACTTCAAACACGTCGAGCCCTGCTCCGCCCAGGCGCTTCTCCCGCAGCGCACGGATCAGGGCGGCCTCGTCGACCACGGGACCCCGGCATGTGTTGATGAGCACGGACTCCGGACGCATCAGGCCCAGCTCCCGTGAACTGATCAGGTGCCGTGTGGTGTGGTTCAGGGGGACGTGCAATGTGACGATGTCACTGGTGGCCAGCAGCTCATCGAAAGGCAGAGGGCGGGTGCCGCATGGGTGCAGGTAGTCGTCGTCAAAGGACCGAATGTCACAGAACACCCGCTCGCAATCCCAGCCGCTGAGCCGTCTGGCCACGCGTGAGCCGATCCGCCCCAGACCGATGATGCCCACTCGTTTGCCGGCCAGCGTCTGAAACGCGCCGGGCCGCTGGCGGAAGTCGCCATGCCAGTCGCCGGCTCGAATGCTGCGGGACAATTCGTCGAGGCGGCGGCACAGGCTCAACATGAGAGCGATCGCATGTTCGGCGACAGGCACCGCGTTG
>JAQCJA010000614.1 GCA_027593305.1 bacterium | reverse complement strand
ATGGGCCCGGATCAGCGGCTACACCGAGGGTCTGCGCCCCCTGGGCCTGGAGCTTGTGGATCTCGACCTGGCCGGGGGCGTGGAGGTGGTCATACCCGACGGCGTCGTCTTTGACAAGCTGACGTTTGCCCGACAGGTCACCGACTGCGCCTTCTACATCAATGTGCCCGTCGCCAAATGCCACAACCTGTCACTGACAACGCTGGCCATGAAGAACACGCAGGGCACGGTGCTCAGCCCGCAGCGTCACATGTGCACGATACAGGCCGAGGACCAGCCCTTTGCCGAGCAGGCCCATGAGATAACGGAGCGGGGTATCAGTCTGCACGAGGAACGGTTCTGCCACAAACAGTCCGACAAGACCGTCGCCCGCCTGCAGATGGGCATCCCGCAACTGAGTGTCATCGATGGCTTGATCGGTCGTGATGGCACCGGCTTCAACGAGGGCAACAACCGTCCCCTGGGCTGGACCCTGCTGGGGGCCAGCGAAGTACTCGTCGACGTCGTCGGCACCTACCTGATGGGGTTGGATCCGCGGGCAACGCCGTACCTGCAGGTCGCCGCCGAGCGCGGCCTGGGCACAACCAGCATCGAGGACATCGACGTCATTGATCTGGCCGTTGCCGACCGGCTGGATGTTGCCGCCTTGCAGCGACTGCGTTCGCAACCACCCCTGATGCCGTTGTTCCGCGTGGCGGGGCGGCACACGCCTCGCTTCCGTGCCGATGGCAGTCTCGTACCCTGGGATCTCGATCGCATCAATCAGCACCGCCAGGCGCATCACCTGGCGGCGATCGCTGCCTGAGCCAGACCTGCGCGAGGATCGTCAACGACGCACAGCCTCCGTCTTCGAGACGGCCCGGGTGCGCCAGCCCCCGCCCAACCGGTGCCTGGGACACCACGACCGGTTCATGCAGGACGATGATCGGCGGCATGACTTCAAAAGACCTTGATGAACTTCTTGTGGGCTTTGATGAGACGATGACCCAGGTCCAGCACCTGCGCACCATTCAACTGCGCACACACCGGATCCGCGCGCAGCGCCTGCAACGCCATACGCCTGTCGCCGGCGAAACAGGCATCGATCACCTGCAGGTTCAGTTCGGCATAAGGGGTGATGAAACCGACAACGGCTTGCGGCAGATCACCCAGGCCGATGGGAGCAAAGCCATTGGCGTCGATCCGTACCGCCGTCTCCACCACGGCATCGCCGGGCAGATTGCCGATCTGCCCCGTATTCGGCAGATTGCCGACATCGACGAAGACCTGCCCCTGACTGTGGGCGTTGATGATGTCCGCCGCCGTCTCCCGGCTGCGCTGGAGGAAATCATCCGGAATCCCCGCCGTCAGCCACGTCTGCAGGCGCTGTTGCCGGGCGCTGAAGCCGTCCCGTCGTTGCTGGATCGTGGTCCGCACGATCTTGTACGTTCGCATGTTCTGCTTCGACGTGATGAACCACGGGAAGTACTCGCACGTGTGCCGATCCCCCATGTACGGCAGCACGCCCGTCAGGCGGAACAGCTCCGTCGCAACTTCCCGCTTGGAGGAAAAACCCATGACGTCCTTGTGGGCCGCCGCCAGCAGATTGGTCAGACTCTGGCGCTTGAGTTTGCCCTCGAGATCCGCGATGATGTCGATACCGCGCGCTCTGACCTTGGTCATCCAGAAGAAGTGGTTGAGGCCGCCGTACTCCACGGCGATCTCCTCCTCGCTGTCGAGCTTGTAGTAGTCCTTGAGGAACCGCAGGTTCTCGAACAGGCCGTGACAGAGGCCGACGACGGGGCCCGTGCAGATGCGGGTGAGCACGTCGGTGAGCGTCGCCATGGGATTGGTGTAGTTGAGCACCACCGCCCCCGGTGCATACCGGTTGATCGCTTCGGCAAGATCAACAAAAGGACCGAAGTTGCGCAGCGTACGGGCCCAGCCCCCGGGCCCACTCGTGTCGCCTACCGTGTGGTAAATGCCGAAGTCTTCGGGGATGGCCAGATCGTGGGCCATGGCGTCGAAGCCGCCGGTGGAGATGGTGATGATGAAGTAGTCACCGCCGTCAAAAGCTCTGGCCTGGTTGCTGGTCGCGGCAACGTTGACCTTGATCGCCAGCTTCTTCGCCGTCTGCTGAATGACCTTCCGGATGAACTGCGCCTGTTTGAGATTGGTGTCGTACAGCATGTACTCGGCGTCGGCCAGGGCCGGCGTCAGCAGCATGTCCTTTACGATGTTGGGCGTCCATGCATTCGAGCCACCCCCGACGATGACGATCTTCATGTTCCTGGGCACGCTATAACCGTCCTTCTTCAATGTCGTACAGATCGAACCACGCGTAGATGGGCCGCTCCGCTGGCAGGTACTGGGCGACGTACTCTTCGAGGTGCACCTGCAGTTCCGGCGACAGATCACTCATACGCTTGTCGCGCATCTGCCAGTTCCACTGGGTGATCTGCGCGGCGGTGCACGCGGACTGCTCGGCGAACCAGGCACCCACCTGCTCATCCGTCGCGCCCGTGGCTACGAAGTCGTGCAGGTCTTCGTGGTTGACGCCGGTGAAGGTCTGGAGTTCTTCGCACAGGGAGCAGGGCCAGTAGTGGTAGTCCCCGTTGACTCCCAGCAACTCGGCACGGCACTTGTCCACACAACGTGCCAGAATGACAAACCCTCCGATCATGACCCGGGGACTCCGGGGTGATTCCTGCCGCAGGTCCCGCACGCATTGCTGCAGTTTCTCTTCGTTCATAGCCACCTTGTTAGTGGAATTGCGGTAGCAGGTCGGCAGATGCCGCCAGCAGTTCATCGAGCATGGCTGCCGCGTCGCGCGGCGGGATCGCCATCTCGTCGATCAGCAGTGCCTGCAGGGCGGCATTGCGGTCCCCTTTGACGGCGGCATCCGCCACCAGTTCGTGCCAGACGAAACGCTTCTCCAGAATGCCCTTCAGTACCTGCGGTGCGTCGCCCA
>JAQCJA010000613.1 GCA_027593305.1 bacterium | reverse complement strand
CACGAAGATGTCGTTGCCGGTTTGACCGGTCGCCGGCAACAACACCCGGAAGCGACCGTCCAGGGGCACGCCGGCATAGGGTGACACCTGCAACCCCAGCTGCAGCCGATGCTCTTCGTCGTCGATGATCTCCGTGTCCGGATCACTGAAGTCGTGCGCCAGCAGCAAAGTCACGCCGTTCCAGGCGACATAGTTGGCCTCCTGATAGAACGCCACCTGGTCCGTGCTGCGACCACTGGCACGCTGCAGGCTGCCCGTGTCGTACTCGAACTGGTAGGTCAAAGGCAGGCTGCGGTGGTTGCGCCACGGATTCAACACGCCATAGACCCCGGCGGGTCCGCGATGCCATGCGGAACCACGATGCATTGAAGAAGGGGTAGTTCGGCATGGCGCCGATTTCGACACCCTTGACGCGGGCTTCAGCCAGAGCCCCGTCGAGTTCAAAGCTGCGGCGAATGCGGGATGTGTGATCATCCAGCCGCAGGCCAAAGGAGGGCACGAAGCGGCCCGCCTTGATATAAGGCCTGATACGGCGCCTCGTGCAGCATGGCAAAGACTTCGCGGAAGTAGAACGAGTGATCCTTGGTGTATGTCTCGGCGTATTCGCCGGAGCGGCCGCGTACGCCGGTGTTGACCAGGAACGTCAGGTGGTGCACCGGATGCACCGCCACGGGAACGTCGATCTGCATGGGAAAGATCAGGGAGCCGAGGTAGGCGAGACGCAGATCCGCGCCCACGCGTATCACCGGGTCCGCATTCAGGCGTTCGTAACGTCCCTGCAACAGGCCGTAGGCGGACGGTTTGCCCTGCGATGTGCCCCGCGCCCAGCCGTCCGCCATTTCCTGGCTGAGCGCTTCAGAGTCTTCCATCGCTTCGGCGAACGTGTTGGGACCAACAGGGAGATTGGCATCATAACTGGTCGCCCGATCGCGACGATCAAAGTAGGGGCCATTCCTGTCCCAGTCATCCGTCGGCCGAGGACTTGTGGCGACCATGGGCAGCGTCGACTGACGGAAGAAACGACCGGATGTGTTGCGCATGCCACCACCGGCGGGGTCGACGTGGCAGGACTGGCAGGACATGTTGCACTTGCGGTCAGCAAGGGGTGGATTCTCCCACTTGTTGGGCCCCACGTGGCAGTTCTCACATGTTCGCGCCGACCGTGCCGCATACATGGGTGTCGCCTGCACGGTGGCGGCGAGACTCAGCGTGGCAGCGACAACCAGGACGTGAGTCAGTCGCATTGTGTGCCCCCGTCATCCATCGCTCGATGGTGAGTTTTTCCCTGGTTGTCAGACGCGGCCATGCCCTGGCGGCATGTTGTTGTCGATGAAGACGTCCTCGACAATGTCCTCGAGGTTGTTGATGATGGCCGCACACGATTCCAGACCTGGCTCAACCCCCAGGGTGCGGTTCCGCTTCCCCGCCTCATCCTCTTCGTCCTCTTCATCCTCTTCGCCCCCTCCTGTCCCGGTGTGGCACGGAATGCAGTCACGCTGGAAGATCGGACAGACCTGCGCAAAGGAGGGCTTTTGCGCCACGACATCTGGATCGACCTCATTGAGGGAGCGATCTCCCGAACCGCAGGCAACCATCGTGGCCACGGCAACACCTGCGAACAGTCTGCACATCAGCTTCAGCATGACGTCTCCCGGATGGATCATCGAACAGCCATTCAGCCTGGACTGCGGCGCAGTACCACCCTGAAGGTTTTGATCTCGAAGGGGGTGATATCGAAGACCAGGTCCTGACTTCCCGGGGGGCACGGCAGGGGACGCGCTTCCTGCTCGATCAGGTTGGTCTCGCAGGCTTCCAGCAGTGGGAAAGCAAAGCGCAGTTGCGCCCCCGTCCGGGCGCGGCCCCCGGTTTCGTAGACGCGGACCACCATACCCGCCGGTGTGTCGCGCACGGTCGACACGGCCAGACTGTCGCCGTCGACCTCGATGAGGCTGAAACGCTGCGGCAACGGGCCCTCGTGGCGCGTCGCCTTGAGGCCCAGCAGAGGCCGGTTGAATTCCATGCCCCGGCGGCAGATCTTGGCATCGCGCCAGTCCCCCTGGTGCGGCACCAGGGCGTAGTCGAATTCGTGCGTCACGCCCAGTTCGTAACCGTCGGTCGTCTTGGTGCTCTTGCTGAAACCGCCCGACTCGCCGTAGCCCTCCTTCAGGGCGGTCGCCTTGAGCAGGGACAGGAGCATCA
This sequence comes from bacterium, assembly GCA_027593305.1. Taxonomy (GTDB): domain Bacteria; phylum Latescibacterota; class UBA2968; order UBA8231; family UBA8231; genus UBA8231. Next base: position 752 of record JAQCJA010000613.1, on the reverse strand, counting down.
CACCCTGATCCACGTTGTTGCCCGGCAACCCGCGGTTGAGCAGGGCCAGACCCCGGTCGGCGTCGCTGTAGTCCATCCAGTTCTGCGCGGGAAACTCGCCCGTCGGCCGGTCGATGGCGCCAAAGGGAATCTCCTGCGTGATGGTTCCCTGTGGCAGGTTCGTGGGCAGGGCCATGCGGTAGCGTACGCGCTCATCCTCGTTGATCAGCGTCGTGTGGATGTCGATGCGCGGCAGGCCGGCGTAGAGTCGTACGCGCGTGGCGAAGGAACCGCGACCAAAGGGAAAGTTGACCCGGTAGTCGAGGCGGGCGTGGCCCCGGCTCACACGTCCGTCGCCACCATAGTGGTGGGAGAAGGCGGCGCGGCCGTCCCCCTCGGGCGGCAACGGATGCTCCCGGTTCATGGGATAGAGCGCGTCCCCTTTGCAGTGCCCGTTGTACTCCCAGAAGTTGCCGTTGTCGAGTTCGCGCACGACGGTGTTGCCGAAGGGCTGCTCGGTGTTGATGACCTCCCACTGGGCGCGCTTGTCATAGAGGCTGCGGATGGCCCCGTTCCACGAGTCGATTTCCACCCGGAAGAACTCGTTCTCCAGCACATCGACGTGGACGTCGGCGGTGATGAAGGTGACCTGGTTGGTCTGCAGCGTCGACGTCGCTGGCGCCCTGTCTGCGGCAACGACCCGGTAGACCTCGTAGCCCAGAGCCGGGACATCGCGGGGGATGAAGAGCACGGTGGCACGCTTGATGCCCCCC
>JAQCJA010000612.1 GCA_027593305.1 bacterium | reverse complement strand
CGCCATGGCGGAGCGCACGCCGGCGGCGAGCACGTCGTGGAACCGCTTGTTGCCGGTGAACCCGTAGGCGGCGGCAACACCCTTGAGGATGCGCATGTCAGCACCCGAACCCACAGAGGACTCGGGACAGCAGGTGTAACGGAAGGCGCTGGCCTCGGCCACCCACATGTGCTCGATGCAGTAGTCGGCGGCACGGACGATGGCATCCGCCACGCGCTGCTGTGCCGTCGCCTCGTGGTAACGCTTCAACCCCGCCATGAGCACGCCCACCATGAATCCGGCATTGCCCGTATGCCGCGGCGGATCGCAGTAACAGTGGCCGGGCACCATCAACCGGTCCCAGCCACCGGTGTCGCGTTGCCGTTCGAGGACGCGCTCGGCGATGATCCCCGCTGCGTTGAGAAACACCCGCCGCCCCGTCGCCCGGTACGCCGCCGACAGATGGATCAGGTGCCAACCCGAATTGCGGCAATTGGTGAAGTCGTAGTCGTTGAGCACGGCACCGACCAGGTTGGCACTCGCAACCTCGGCGGCCTCGCGGGAGCGCACATCCCCCGACAGCAGGGCATGCAGGAACAGGCCTTCCACCCAGGTATGGGACACACTCGAGCGCGAGCCGCAGATCGACCGGGGACGGTACCCCTCGGGATAGTAGCCGCCCACGTGGCCGACACTGTGCAGGTACTGGTTGCCCTGCAGCGCCCCACCGTGATGACAGGTGTCCACGTCGACCAGGTGGCGCGCCGCCTCTTCCGCCAACGTGTAGAAGTCGGCGTCCCCACCGCGCAGGAACTCCTGCAGGTAACACCAGGGCGTGTCGTACTCCATGTTGCCCCAGTTGTAGGTGCGCTCGCCGAACCAGTCGCCAAAGTTGAACAGCCCCCAGGCACGCGACTCCGCCCGGTCCTGGATGTACGCCTGCAGCGCGCCCTCGACCCAGCGCTCGTACGGCGGGAAGGGCGAGGGATCCTTGCCCGGCAATTGCGTGAGCACGCCGCTGTCGTTGAAGGTCTCGCGGCCGACACTGTAGAGCGGCGGTGTCTGCACGTTCGCTGCGAAGCCGTCGCCGGCAGTGGTCGCGTCGGCAGCCGTCGCATCGGGAGCGAAGTCGAACCAGAACTCGTGGGTCTTGGCCATGCCCTGCTTGATGCGGTAGCCACCGTCGCCTTCATACCAGAAGAACAGCCGATCTTCGAGCTCCCCTTCTTGCGGGTATAAGCTCCCCGGCAGTTCGGGGCAGACGTCATGGGAGATGCCCTGGCCGTCGGCGGCAATGGCGGCGGGGTAGTTCTGCCAGAAGTCACGCGCCGCGAAGGCGACGCCGCCGGCGGCACCCTTCAGGGCGACGGAACCGGTGCTTCGATGGCCGCTGTCGACGACACGACGGGATCGTTTGAGCGCCCACCCGTTATCCTGCAACTGCTCCAGGCGCAACGAGCCGGCACCGACGCGGTGTTCCTCGAGATCATCGAAGCGCGCGCTGGCCTTGCCACCGACGGCCAGATCGGCGCGCAGCGTCAGGCTGCGGAGCGTCGTGAAAGGTGCGTCGGTGTGATCGTTTTCAAAGGTGTGCAGGCAGCGCAGCAGCGGCAGTCCGGCGAACAGATGGAAGCGGAAGATCGAGCGGAACAGGGTCTTGCCGCCCTTTGCCCGGTGCACCACGTCGGCGCGGATGCAGACGCGTCCCGGACCCGTCGTCTCCACGACCAGCGCCTCGGGCGGACCGCTCTCGTAGACCCTGCCAGTACCATCCACGAGGCGCACGGCGGCAGCCGTCGCCTGCCCCGACACGGAGCGCCACGTGCCGTCAGCATCGCACACCTCCACACATCCGGGCAGCACCAGCCGCCCCGCAGGAAAACTGACGCGCAGGACGCCCGTATCGACGCGGATCCCGTCACGCCCCCGACGGACGCGGATGGGACTCGCAGCCGGGGCGGCGCGTACGTCACCACCGTAATCGAGCTGCACGTCCTGCGTGCCGTCGCCGACGAAGTCCACCAGGGCCCACTTCACCGAACCGTCGGGCCAGCGGGCCAATGCCGATGCCTGCGACGGCAACGGCTGATCGCCCTGGCGCAGGGCGATGCTGTCGGCGTTGCTCAGCACCCCCGACGCGAAGGGAAACCCCACCGATACGGGCCACGGCGTGGCACCGGCGCGACGCGCCAGCAGCGGCGCCGACGCACGCCCACTGCCACATCTGGACGCGCGCGACCTAGTGGTGAAGGAACCCCGCCGCTCGACGGACAGCACGCCGGTGCGGTCTGAGAGAGCGATACAATAGCGGTACTTCGTACCCTCCCGCAGCCCGTTCAGGACGGCCTCGTGGTTGACCTGGGGTTTAGCGATGCGTTGGCGCTTCATCCGTCCGCCCTCGGGACCCCACTCGAAGAACCCCGTCGCCGGACGACTGCTCGTCCACGTGACCCGCGCCAGCCGTCGGGCAACATCCCCTTCGAGGTCAACGGCGGGTGCCGACAGCGCGAGTTTCGGCCGTTCCATTGCCGGCTTGCGCGGCAGCAGGACGATACTCTCAATGCGGCATGGCCCATCTGTGGCGTTCGTCGCCAGGCGCACCGCCTCGCCGCCGATGAAGCGCCGCCGGCTTGCGACGACGAACATGTGCAGGCGATTGTCCGGATCCGGGTGTACCGCGACAGCCACGTGCTCGTCGCCGATATACACATCGATCGCTTCACGCGCTGTTGCCGTGGTGTACATCGTGAAAGCCAGGTAGAAGTCGCCGGCAGCATGGAAGGAATAACGCATGGTGCTGATCAGGCGGGCGGCGCAGACCGAGGCCGGGCGGTACACCGATGGGTTGGCGTATTCGGTGAAGGTGTCGTTGACGAACCCGTCGAGTTGACAGGATGCAGCATGCTGCACAACGGTGCTCGCTGGTGCGAGCAGGCGCGCAATGCGGGCGTCTCCCGAAACGATGAGAATCGGGTCGATGACACTCGGGGCG
>JAQCJA010000611.1 GCA_027593305.1 bacterium | reverse complement strand
GGATCTGCGCCGCCGGCACGCCGTCGAGTTCGAGGGGCAGGGCGACGTTGTCGCGCACGCGGCGCCAGCGCAGCAGCGTCGGATCCTGCAGCACATAGGCCAGTCGACGATGGGAAGCCCGCGCCTCGTGTGGCGGCATGCCATCTACCGTCAGGGTTCCCGAAGAGATCCCGGTCAGACCTGCAACGAGTCGCAGAAAGGTGGACTTGCCGCACCCCGAGGGACCGACGAGAGCGACGAATTGCCCCGGCGATACCTCCAGATCCAGATCGTCCACCGCCACGGTGCCATCCGCGAAATGCTTGCGCACTGTCGTGGCGCACACGTGGGCACCGCTGGTTGGATCGGCCGTCATCAAGTGCCTCGCTCGTTGCCCCAGAGTTCGATCTGCATGCGTCCGCTGAAGTTGAAACCCTCCTGGCCGCAAAGCTCAGCCACGAGACGGCCACGCTCAATCAAGGTGTCACCACTGATACACTCGGGCATCAGGTAGACATGATCCCTTGGCAGGTCCCAGAGTTGCACGAGGGCAAGTATTTCAGGAAGATCGGCTATGCCTTCGACAACGAATTTCACCTGCACGTCGATGCCACTGTCGAGAAACCGTGGCACGACATCCAGATTCCGGTTGCGCTCGTGCAGAGCCCGCTCTGCCGCATGATCGTGGCTCGGCAGGCTGTTGGCAAGCTTGGGTGACAGACTGAACAGGTCGGGACGCAGGTCCGGCAGGAACAAGGTAGCAGCAGTTTCGATGGTGGTGACGTGTCCGCGGGTGCGCAAGGCGGCAACCAGTTCGGCGACGCCGGGCTGCAGCAGTGGCTCGCCACCGGTGATCACCGCATGCTCAACCTGCGACCACAAATCCGTCTGCTGCAGGATGGCCGAGACGTCGAGATGGTGACCCTCCGGGCGCCACGATGTGTGCGGTGTATCACACCACGAACAACGCAGGTTACACCCCGACGTGCGGACGAATACGCTCGGATGCCCGGCGTATTTTCCCTCACCCTGAAGGCTGTGAAAGATCTCGGAGATGAACACGTGCGGCCGGTGGCTCTTCCTCAGCCGCCCGTGTATCTTTGCGCTGTTCCCACCCGGGGCGCAGAATGCCTCATCATCACCTCGTTGTGCACTCCCGTCACATCCGTAGAATCGATCACAACACAGCAAATGCCGATGGCCTGACTGGTTCCGGAAGATACGGGCCGGATCGAAGTGGTCAACGGAGCGCGATGGCCTGCGGATCGTCATACCAACGTCTGGAAAGGACAACATGGAGGAACTGTTTCGGCAGTTGATCATGGCCGTTGGTGAGGACCCCGACCGCCAGGGGTTGCAGGACACGCCCGGACGCGCGGCACGGGCGCTTGAATACCTGACGAGCGGTTATCAGCAGGACCCGAAAACGGTGCTCAACAATGCCATCTTCGAAAGCACCATGGATGAGATGGTCATCGTTCGTGACATCGAGTTGTACTCGATGTGCGAGCATCACCTGCTGCCCTTCATCGGCAAGTGTCACGTCGGTTATCTGCCTCAGGGCCATGTTGTCGGTCTGTCCAAGGTGGCGCGTCTGGTTGATATGTTTGCCCGCCGATTTCAGATCCAGGAAAACCTGACGACACAGATTGCGGAGTCGATCATGGAACTCGTCGAACCCGCCGGCGTGGGGGTCGTCATCGAGGCTCGCCACCTGTGCATGATGATGCGCGGCGTCGAGAAACAAGGTTCGCAGATGACGACGTCCTGCATGCTTGGGGCTTTCCGCACCAACAGCCAGACACGCAGCGAATTCCTCTCCCTGATCCGCTGAGCACAGCGCGCATGCCCCGCTTGCGGGATGCCGCCCTGGTAACAGTATTGGTCGGCCTGCTGCTGCGGCCGCTCACGGGGCAGGTGGCGGAGGTGCCCGAGTTGCTGATTCGCTGGGCGCCCGGCGCCGCCCGCCCGACCAGCCAACTGGACTCGCTTCATCAAGCCAATGGGCTGCGTCAGGTTGAGCCGCTGTTGCCGCAGGGCCATCCGGCCCTGCGTCGTGCTGCAACTCGGGATATCGATCGCTGGACGCGGCTGCGTTTTGATGGGCGCTTGTCCACAGCCGCGCTGCTACAGAGCTATCGGGGCCTCCCCGGCGTCGAAGAGATCCAACCCAATTACACGCGCCAGCAGACGCTGTACAGCACCGACGATCCGCTCCTCGAGGACCAATGGAACCTCGATGCCGTGGGCTGGCGAACACGCGACCCAGGCAGCGCCGAAGGCGTCGTGGTGGCCATCATCGATTCGGGTGTCGATGACGATCACCCGGACCTGGCAGCCCAGATCTGGCGCAATGCCGCAGAGGCGGCGGGTATCGACGGCATTGATGACGACGCCAATGGCTATGTCGATGACATCGTTGGTTGGGACTTCACCGATGCACCCGGGCTGCCCGGGGATGGCGATTTTCTTGTTCCCGATGCGGACCCTGATGACGAGTCGGGGCACGGCACCCACGTTGCAGGCATTGTCGCTGCCGGCAGCAACAACGGCATTGGCGTTTCAGGGGTGGCGCCAGGGGCGCTGCTCATGGTGCTGCGCGCCGGATTCAATATCGGCAGCAGCGGCTATCTGCAGGATGACGACATCGCCGCTGCCATCGTCTATGCCGCCGACAATGGCGCACAGGTCATCAATCTGAGCCTCGGGGATCCCCGCTACTCGCCCCTGTTGGCCGATGCCGTACACTATGCGGCCGGTCTCGACGTTGTTGTTGTCGCCGCTGCCGGCAACGAGAGTTCGTCCGAGGTCTACTATCCGGCACGACTCGACGAGACAATCGCTGTCGCAGCTGCCGGTCGCGACGGCCTGCCCGCATCCTTCTCCAACCGTGGACCGAGTATCGATGTCATCGCTCCCGGGTTGGCGGTTCTCAGTACCCAGCCCGGGGGCGACTATGGCAAGCTTTCGGGGACCTCCATGGCGGCGCCGCA
>JAQCJA010000610.1 GCA_027593305.1 bacterium | reverse complement strand
CCCCCGTTGGCGCCGCCCCGAGGGCAAGTTCGATATCCTTGTCCTGTTCTGCCGTCGACAGGCGGCCGTCGCGATCGACAAAGACGATATCTGCGTCACCGTCGGCATCCAGATCCCCCAGCGCCGGCGGCAACAGGCCTTCGCCGCCCGGGCCAATGGGCCGTGATGAGGATCCCTCATAGCTGCGGGCGCCCTGGGGCCCGACAACGATCAGGTCATCGTCACCATCATCGTCGAGATCAGCCGCCCCCACTGCCGTTGCAGGAAGATCGTCGGCAAAGATCACGGCGCCATTTTCGGGATTGTAGACGGTGGTGCCCGTGCTGCGGGCGGCGACGAGAGCCGCCCCGGTGCCGGACAGCCCATCTGCCACCAGGGCTGCCGCCACGGCTCCGGGCGCGGTCCAGCGCAAGGAACCATCCACCTCATGCGCAGAGATTGCACTGGTCGTGGACAGGAACAGACCGGCGGCGGATGCCGCCAGAAAGCTGCCGGGCATGTGTATGTCGGCGCTACCATCAGCGCGGAAGAGAACGGTCTCACCGACGCCGGAAGCGATCACAGCAAGCTGCCCGTTGCCATGCAGATCGGCGCCCTGAACGAGAACCGCACCAGCCAGCGGCCGGGGCCACGCCGGTGTACTACGAGTGAACTTCACGCGGACCCGCATCGAATCCCCGGGGGGCGACAGGACCTCGATCTCGACGCCGCTCGTCAGGCCCGTATGCGTACGGGTGTCAGGCGTTGTCGCCGGGCCGAGCCGGCTGACTCCTGGCGAGCCATCCGGGTTGATGCCGGCGTGAAAGGCGTCCGCTCTCGTGCCTTCCGTCAGGTCCTGACGATCGAAGAAGAAGTTGCCGATGTCCCGGTAGCCATCGGCCTCTTTCAACATCAGCCCGGGGCGCTCTCGATCATTGTTGAAACCTTCCGGCGCCCGGTCCATGACGGCGTTGTCCACGTGCCAGGCGAGGATCCCCGAACTGGGAATGAAGGCGTCGTACTCGTCGGCGCCCAGCCACACACCGGCCTCTCTGCCGGCGAGAGAGTCGGACTCGGCCTCGGTGATCTGATGGCTGAACTGTGCTTCTGCCGGATGCAGCCAACCCAGTTCGAGACCCGCGAAGGGCACCTCGACGCCGGCCGGCAGATCCACCTCGGTCGCCGCCCGCTGCTGACGATTTTCCAGCCAGATGGATTCGGTCGGCGACAGGGGTACACGCACGGCTCGTGCGGCGGAGCCATTGCCTGGTGACCGGTCTCCGGCAAGAATGGTTACCGTCGTGTCATGCAGGACGGTGGTCACCTCGATCCACCCCAGTTGCGCTTTCGACCAGGCCAGCGGATGGGGTGGTACAACACCGAACACATAGTCCAGTTCGTTGTCGTGCAGAATGAAGCCGATCCGGTTGGCCCCGACATCCATCAGGCTCCAGCCACCAACGCCGGGCAGACCGTCGGCAAAGTTCGACAGGCCCGGTAGGCCAAGTTGATGGCCGAAGAACTTCGCCATCAGGCCATTGAGGCCGGCGCGGCCGCGATCATCAACGGCCTCCGGCAGGATCCACAGATCCTCGATCTGATGAGTACCACCGTCGACCGTCAGGGGGCCACCATAGTCCACCAGATCAGATTTCCCGAGGAAGACCGAGCGGATGTCGTTCAGTTGCCCGGTCTCATGGCCGAGGCCCGCATGAATGATGAGGTAGCTGTCGTAGGCAGAAAACACCGGGCCTGCAGGATCCGCCTCCGCCAGTGCAACCGCATCGGCCGCCAGCTGACGCCACTTGCGGCCGATTTCATCTGGGGTTCGACCATTGCCGTAGGTCAGGGCCGACGTCGGCAGCGTGTACGCCAGCGTATCGTCCAACGGGAACACGTCGCCCTCGATCGTGACCTGCCCCTCGGAGACGGTGCGATAGTAGCGGGCCAGCGCCTGCAGGTGATGCTCGTAGTGGGCTCGATCATGCGGCGGTATATCGTACGGCAGGCGATAGTCCGGGAGGGCACTCGTCAGCGATCTGAGATCGAAACGGCCCTGCCCCGAAGTCGTCGGCTCGTCCGTGCTCTCAAAAGGAAAGTCGACACGTAGTGCCAGAATCCTGTGCGGCTGTTGGGCCACGGCTGCAGAGGGATGTACCGCCCACAGCGCGCCGACAGCGGTGAGGTAAATCGCCGCGCGGACGCAGAGACGGGCCGGGCGGAGCTTCCCGACCGGCCCGCTGAACTCAGGCAGGATGAAGTTGGCGATGACGGTGAAGCTCAGAAAGACAGGTTGAGCGAGAACCGCGTGCTGTCCTGCAGCGGTGTGTTATCGCCAGTGATGTACGCGACGTCTACCTCGAACATGTTGTACTTCAGCCCGAGGCCGAAGGTTGGCGTTTTCAGATCGCCGTCATGATCAAAGGAGTAGCCTGCCCGCAACGCGAGAAAGGACTGCCCCTTGATGGCTGACAGGCCGTAGCGGTACTCGCCGCCGCCGTGCAGATCTATTTCTCTCAGTTCATTGCCCATGGACTCATCCGCCCAGGCGCTGAGCAGATTCGTCGCAAAGTTGCCATCATCGATCAGCGGCTTGTAGATGTCGAAGGACAGCAGCATATCGTGGTATTCGGTTTCCAGCACATCGTAGGCGACGCCGAGAACCAGATGTTGCGGTAACGGGTCTGCCTGACTGGCATCGATGTAGGCGATCTTTGGTCCCAGATTGCGCAGGGCAGCGCCGAAACTCAGGCTGGGCGTCGCCCGCCAGAGCAGGCCGAGATCGGCAGCGAAGCTGTTGCCCACTCCCCTGCCACGCTCGATACCGGCGCCCTGGTCAGCCAGATTGGAGCGAATGAACTTGAGACTGATACCGGCAGACAGATTGGTGGAGACGTCGGTACCATAGGCACCCGACACGGCCATGTCGTAACTGGAGAAGCTGCCGAGGACCTCACCGCGTTCGCCGGTGCGCGTCTGCTCCCCGAGGTTCAGAA
>JAQCJA010000609.1 GCA_027593305.1 bacterium | reverse complement strand
TCTGACCATCGTTCAGTTCCACCGCCGTGATGGTCAGATGGTCGATGAGATCAGCCGCCACCAGCAGAGGCTGTATCTGGACATCGGCAAGGACCTGTCGCCCGTCTCTGCTGCTGGCACCGGCAAAAGCGTACAGCGCACGTCCCTCACCCGTCTCCACGAACGCACCCTCATAACCCCGCAGGCCTGCGCCCGGTTTGATCGAGGTGAGGGTCAGCTGCTGTGGATCCCAGGTCAGCTGCATCGTGCCCGACAGCAGACCTGCCGCGTCATCGATGTAGACGGGGATCATCCAGCTGCCATCACGCTGGGGTTCAGGGGCTGACAGATGCACAGACTTCGCGGACAACGACGGCGCCTGCAGATCGGTCGCAGACACCGGCAACGTTGCCACCAGTCCCTGGGCGTAGCGCAGAATCCACGCCGCATCCAGCGGCGTCAGCGCCGCGGCTGCGCCGCTGAGACGAACGCGTGCCTGCGCCAGGGCAAATTCGGCAATCACCTCAAGACCGACAACGTGGCGCAGCACCTGGCGGGCATCGTCGGCCGCCACGGTTCGGTTGCCATCCACGTCACCCACGATGTCCTCATACACCGCTCGCAGCCGGAACCGCCGCAGGCCCTGTGGCCCCGACTGGAATCGTTGCGCGGGCGTCGCCGAGATGTCGGCACGGATCACGGTGTCTGCCAGCGCATCTTCGAGACTGATCCGGTACCCGGAGGGTATGGCTCCCGGGTTCGTCCACACCCAGGTGAGCTCGGTATCGACGGCCTGTGTTTCGACAACGAATTCCCACGTCTGCTCCAGCCAGTCAGGATCGCGCAGATCATAGGTGTAGCGGTTGGGTCGATCCGGCCAGTAGGTCTGCGGATCGGCGCTATCTCCGTGCGGGAAGTAGACGTACAGGTAGGGTTGCCGCAGCCCGGTCAGATCGAGCGCATCCAGCGGATCCCAACGGCGCGAAGCATCCGCGTGCACCCCGGCGCGATTGTTCGGATCGCGCAGAACAACATTGATGATGCCCGACGCTGTTGGCACCTGCGCCACACCTTCCACGGAAAACTCGACGAACCAGTCCGTCGGCGACGCCCGTGACTGCAGGGTCTTGTTCAGCGAGACCGTGGCTTCCACCGGTGGGATCAGCAACTCGAGTCTGCGGTCGCTGACGAGTTGCTCCACCCAGAAGCCTCCCCAGCTCTTGATGCGCCCACCGGTGTCGGCCTGAATGGGCAGATAGGTCTGTTCCGCCCAGTCCCACAGGTAGGCATGCCCATCAATCAGCTCACGTTCGGCTGCATCAGCGATCGACCACTCGGTGCCGGAATCGACGTCACGCACACGAGTGTTGGCCCAGTCGATATCGAACACGAAGGGATTGGCCAACTGGTTGAAGCCGTTGCTGCCCGACACCGTCAGAGGCAGAACAAAGTCCTCCGTGTTCGAAACCAGCGTACCGTCCACGGTGACAGAATCACCACTGGCGTTGCCGTTGCCATCGATGATCGACCACCACTGAATCAACCAGAAGCCACGCCCCGGCAGCAGATCAGGAGGTGATCCCGCCGCTCCCAGGTCCTCTTCGTAATAGACGTAGGCATTCTGTGCCGTATCCCAGCGGACCACCCGGACCCACTCGCCCCAGATATTCTCCCCATTCTCGCCGAGAAAATCGTCGCTGAGCACGGCATCGGGACTGGGATCGCCGGGTGTGACCGGCACCCCCGCCAGCAGATACGTCGCCCAGGGCAGACCGCCCTGAACGAGACTCACGCCGCCGGACCGCGATGCTTCGGCCGTGTTGCCCCAGGCTCCCAGGTTGACACGATTGCCATTGGGTGCAGTCTCTTTGGCGAAGCTGTCACGGGGGTCACCGGCGTCGATCGCCGGGCTCGTCTCAACATCACTGACGAAATTGCTGCCGTCCCAGCGCCCCGCCTGACTGGCGACGTGCAGATCCATGGAGGCCGGTGCGACGGCGTCCGCGATGAAGCGCGGATTCAGCGACATGCTGTGTGTATCGAGGCCTGTTTCATCCCGCCAGTCTGTCAGCGTCGTGAAGTCGGCACCCTCTATATTGCCCACGTGTCCGCCAGCCACGGGGTGCAGATCGTTGTAGTCGAGCACGCCAAAGGTCTGTCCCAGTGCCTTGTCGAGTTCGATCGCCGTGCCCACGTCGTGGATGATACAGTTGCGCACAACGTGGTTGTCGCCGGCCGCTTTGCCGCCACCGCGGAAGGCCAGGCCCTGAGCAAACCCGATGATGGATACGTTGACGAGGGAATCGGCATCGGTGTTCTGATCGAAGTAGATGCCCTGCGTGCCGGAGCCATCCCCCAGAACAAGGACGTTGCGCACGCTGTTGTTGTCCGCATCCTTGCCCAGATGGATGCCGATATCCGGGTCATTGATGCGCACGTCATGGATGCGGGTTCGGCCTGCCTCGACGAGGCGTATGCCGGCAGTATTGCCGTTGCCATCGATGATCAGATCCGCAAGGGTGACCCCATCTGCCGAGTTGACGATGACACCCACCTTCTCGCCCGCTTCAATGTGAAAGCCTGTCAGCACGGCGTAGGCCGTCCGGATGAGTACCGCGTCCTTGTTGTTCGGCCCGACGATCGTCGGAGCCTGGCCGATGGCGGGTCTCACGGTGACGGAATAGCTCTCATCTGCCGTGCGATTGAGCGTCACCTTCTCCTCATAGCGACCACTGTCGAGGACTTCGACGACGTAGTACGTCTCCTGTTGGATCAGATTGCCGGGAATGGCGTTGATGGCACGCTGAATCGAATCCCACGGATCTGCACGATCACCCTCCGTGCCGTTGTTGCTGCCCGTCGTGGCCACGTAGAGAAAGACGGTATCGCGTCCCGCAGTGAAGGCTGACGTCAGTGATGGGCCGGCATCATGTCCTGCTGTGTCCGTTGCCCACAGGCCGGCAAAGTATCGAACACCCCGCTGCAGGCCGGTTACCGTCG
>JAQCJA010000033.1 GCA_027593305.1 bacterium | reverse complement strand
CCGCTGAGGCTGCCGTTGAGCAGGATGAGTTCGACGTCGTCCTGACCGCAGCTGGTGACAAGAAAATTCAGGTCATCAAGGTCGTCCGCGAGATCACCAGTCTCGGTCTGAAGGAAGCCAAAGCCCTGGTTGATGAGGCTCCCAAGGCCGTCAAGGAGGCTGTGTCGAAGGCTGAGGCTGAAGACATCCAAAAGAAGCTGCAAGAGGCCGGCGCCACGGTCGAGATCAAGTAAGATCGGACCCCGGCTGTTGCGCGTGCCTAACGGTATCCAGCAGCTTTTCGATTTCTCCGACCTCATCGACCACACTGCCTGATAGCGAAAGCTCATGGAAACCGGCGCATATCCGGCGCCGGTCCTTCCGTGAGCTTTCACCTTATCCCGACCAGAAGCGTCGCCCTTGCGGGCGGGCTTTGGTCGGACAGGCTTAAGAAGGAGCGCAGCCCTTGAGCGCATCGCAGCCCAGTAGCATCGGAAACGGGACAACGGGAACCAGCGGGGCCAAGATCCAACGCAGGTCCTTTGGCAAAATCGGCGAAGTCGTGCCGATGCCGAACCTGCTCGAAGTCCAGATTGAGTCCTATCGCTCGTTTCTGCAGTTGGATACCCCACCGCAGCGTCGACTGCGTCGTGGCCTCAATCTTGTCTTCGAGAGCATCTTTCCGATCGCAGATACACACGGAATCTACTCTCTCGAATATGTCGACTACTCGATCGGCAACCCGAGATATGATGTCGGGGAATGCCGGGAGCGAGGGATGACGTTTGCCGCACCGCTGCGGGCCACGCTGCGTCTGGTGACGCGTGACAAAGAGAGCCCGGAAAAGCCAGTAAAGGACGTTGTCGAACAGTCCGTCTTCCTTGGTGAACTGCCAATTATGACCGAGGAAGGCACGTTTGTGATCAACGGCGCGGAGCGCGTCGTCGTCAGTCAGTTGCACCGTTCTCCGGGTGTGTTCTTCGATGAAACCATCCACCCGAATGGTAAGCGTCTGTTCTCAGCGAGGATCCTGCCGACAAAGGGTCCGTGGCTCGAGTTTAGTCTGGATATCAATGACATCCTCTACGTGCACATTGACCGCCGGCGCAAGATGCCAGTGTCGCTGTTGTTGCGAGCGATGGGTTTCTCAAGTAACGGCGAGATCCTGGCCTTGTTCCGCGAGGAAGAGGAAGTCGAGATTACTGACGAGCTGATCGGGAGGACGCTTGGCAGCGAAGACCTGATCAACAAGCGCACTGGTGAGATTATCGCCGACGGCTACACGGAGATCACCGAAGACAGCATCGAAGAACTCAAGGCTTCTCCTTTCAAGTACGTGAAGGTGCTTCAGGGCCCCCCGGCAAACGACCCGGGTATGCTTGAGAACACCTTGCGGAAGGACCCCAGTGAGAGCGAGGAAGATGCGCTGACTCGTATCTACAACCTGCTGCGGCCCGGCGATCCACCGAACATCGAAACGGCTCGCGGTCTTCTGGACCGCCTGTTCTTCAACCCCAAGCGCTATAACCTTGGGGACGTTGGGCGGCATCGCATCAATCGGCGACTCAACATGGACATCCCTGCGGAGAGTACCATCCTCCACCTCGAGGACTTCATGTCGATCCTGACCTATCTGACAGGACTGCGGATGGGACAGGGGTTCACTGATGATATCGATCATCTTGGCAATCGTCGCGTACGGCTGGTTGGCGAGTTACTGGCAAACCAGTTCAGCATCGGCCTGACGCGGATGTCCCGGACGATCCGCGAACGAATGGGCTTGCGTGACGACGACCAGCCGACGCCTCATGATCTGGTGAATGCGCGCACGGTTTCCACCGTCGTGCAGGCCTTCTTCGGCTCATCACAGTTGTCTCAGTTCATGCAACAGAACAATCCACTCGACGAGTTGACGCACAAACGTCGTCTGTCGGCACTTGGTCCCGGTGGTCTCAGTCGCGAGCGAGCCGGGTTCGAGGTGCGTGACGTCCACTACACGCACTACGGTCGCATCTGTCCGATTGAGACGCCGGAAGGACCAAACATCGGTCTGATTTCGTCGCTGAGTACCTACGCTCGCGTGAATAATTTCGGTTTCCTTGAGACCCCCTACCGCAAGGTCATTGACGGCAAGGCGACAAACGAAATCGAGTTCCTCTCTGCCGCTGAGGAGGATCGATCCACGATTGCCCAAGCCAACGAGCTTATCAATGAGGACGGCTCGTTCAAGAATGATCTGGTAAAGGCGCGCCAGCGGGACGATTACCCGATGATCGATCCAATGGAATGTCAGTACATGGACGTCTCGCCGAAGCAGCTCGTCAGTGCGGCGGCGGCGCTGATTCCCTTCCTTGAGCACGATGACGCCAACCGGGCGCTGATGGGTTCCAACATGCAGCGGCAGGCTGTGCCTCTGCTATTCACCCAGGCACCATTTGTCGGCACGGGCATGGAGGGCAAGATCGCAGTCGATTCCGGCGCCGTCGTGCTCGCACGCAATCCGGGCGAGGTCGTAATTGCTGACTCGAACCGGATCGTGGTGCGCCGAGACAAGCGCAGGTCGACACCTCTTTCGCCTCTTGATACGGCGGACGTCGATGAGTACAAGCTGACCAAGTTTGCGCGGTCAAATCAGGACTGCTGTATGAACCAGCGGCCGATCGTGTTTGCCGGTGACAAGGTCGATAAGGGCCAGGTGCTTGCTGACGGACCGGCGACCGAGTTGGGCGATCTGGCCCTCGGGATGAATGTCCTGTGCGCCTTTCTGCCATGGAACGGCTACAATTTCGAGGATGCCATCGTCATCTCTGAACGGCTCCTGAAAAAGGATGTCTTCACCTCCGTTCACATCGAAGAGTTTGAGCTCCAGGTGCGCGATACGAAGCGCGGCCAGGAGGAGATCACCCGCGAGATTCCTAACGTCAGTGAGCAGGCGGTTCGCAACCTTGACGACGAGGGGATCGTCCGTATTGGTGCTGAAGTTGGCCCAGGTGACATCCTAGTTGGCAAGGTGACGCCTAAAGGGGAGACCGAGTTGTCTCCCGAAGAGCGACTGTTACGGGCCATCTTCGGTGAAAAGGCTGGAGATGTGCGTGACGCATCACTGAAGGCACCACCTGGTATGGAAGGTGTCGTCATCGGTCGGAAGGTGTTTTCCCGTAAGGACCGCGCCGACAGTTCCAAGAAGAAGGACAAGGACGGGATCCTTGAGCTTCGACAGGGGGCCGAGGTCCGTATTGCCGAGTTGAAGGCAGAGCGTGACAGGCAACTCGTCGAGCTGCTCGGCGACCAGAAGCTCGGACGCCTGCGCAGCAAGGAAGATGGTCAGGTCGTCGTACGTGAGGGCACGCAGGTCACCGACAAGCTGCTGGAACGCCTCGATTTTGCGACGATCGAACCTGAGGATACCTGGTGCGACAAGGAGGCAGTCAATGCCAAGGTCGACGAACTCCTGCGGTATGCCGCCGAGCAGGTGCAACTTACCCAGGAACAGACGGAGCGCCGCGTCGAACGCCTGACGCGCGGCGATGAACTGCCTCCCGGGATCATACAACTTGTCAAAGTCTACGTTGCCAAGAAGCGCAAGCTCTCCGTCGGCGACAAGATGGCCGGGCGCCACGGGAACAAGGGTGTCGTGTCGATTATCGTGCCCGAAGAGGATATGCCGTATCTCGAAGATGGTACTCCCGTGGATATCTGCCTGAATCCACTCGGTGTCCCATCGCGGATGAACCTGGGGCAGATATTTGAGACGCACCTGGGTCGCGCTGCTGCTGCCCTTGGAATTCATGTGGCGACGCCGGTATTTGACGGCGCTACGGATGGCGAAGTGAAGTCCCTGCTCGTTGAGGCAGGATTGCCGCCGGATGGGAAGTCCGTTCTTTTCGACGGCCGCACAGGACACAAGATCGAGAAGACTGTCACAGTGGGTTACATCTACATGCTGAAACTGACCCACTTGGTGTCGGACAAGATCCACGCCCGCTCCATCGGGCCGTATTCGCTGGTCACGCAGCAGCCGCTGGGCGGCAAAGCTCAGTTTGGTGGGCAGCGATTTGGAGAGATGGAAGTATGGGCCCTCGAGGCATATGGGGCGGCCTACACACTGCAGGAGATGCTCACCGTCAAGTCCGATGATGTCGCAGGGCGCTCCAAGATCTATGAAGCCATCGTCAAGGGAGAGAACCCGCCGGAGCCCGGCATTCCCGAGTCTTTCAACGTCCTGGTAAAGGAACTGCAGAGCCTATGCCTGGACGTGATCCTCGAGGACAGCCTGGCTGTCGAGTCCTTCTGAGTCAGTTCCCGGCCCGCAAGAGACAACGGACTTCCGACCAATAAGGGGTACTCACGTGCTGAAGACGCAAACCACCAGGAAACCCACCGACTTCGATTCCATTCGAATCCAGTTGGCCTCGCCGGACACCATCCGCTCGTGGTCACATGGTGAGGTGACCAAACCCGAGACCATCAACTACCGCTCCTTCAAGCCCGAGCGTGACGGTCTGTTCTGTGAACGGACCTTCGGGCCGGTGAAGGATTGGAACTGTCACTGCGGCAAGTACAAGGGGATTCGCTACCGTGGCGTTGTTTGCGACCGATGCGGTGTTGAGGTAACGCAGGCAAAGGTTCGGCGCGAGCGCCTCGGACATATAGAGTTGGCAGTACCGGTGTCACATATCTGGTATTTCAAGTCACTGCCGTCTCGTATTGGTGCGCTGCTCGACATTTCCATGCGCAATCTCGAAAGGGTGCTGTACTACGAGTCCTACGTAGTAATGGATCCGGGTGATTCCGAGGTCGAGAAGGGGACCCTTCTCACCGAAGAGGAACTGATGGAACTGCGTGAGCAGAATCAGGTCCCCGTTGTTGGTATGGGTGCCCCGGCCGTACGTGATATGCTGGCTGAGATCGACATCGAAGAGCTGAGTGCGGAGTTGCGCGCACGAGTCCGTATGGAGACGTCAATCCAGCGCAAGCAGGAGGCTCTCAAGCGCCTCAAAGTCGTCGAGGCCTTCCGCCAGTCGGAGAACCGCCCCAACTGGATGATCCTTGATGCCATTCCGGTGATTCCGCCAGACCTCCGGCCGCTGGTGCCTCTCGAGGGCGGTCGTTTCGCGACATCGGATCTGAACGATCTATATCGCAGGGTGATCAACCGCAACAATCGGCTGAAGAAACTGATCAGCATCAAGGCACCCGAAGTGATCCTGCGCAATGAGAAGCGCATGCTGCAGGAAGCTGTGGATGCGCTCTTCGACAACGGTCGCCGGTCCCGCGCTGTCCGTGGGGATGGCAATCGCTCCTTGAAGTCCCTGTCTGATCTTCTCAAGGGCAAGCAGGGCCGCTTCCGCCAGAACCTGCTGGGCAAGCGGGTTGACTATTCGGGGCGGTCCGTCATCGTTGTCGGGCCCGACCTGCGATTGCATCAGTGTGGCCTGCCCAAGAGCATGGCACTGGAACTGTTCAAGCCTTTCGTCATCCGCAAGCTTGAAGAGAAGGGGCTTGTGCAGACGGTCAAGAGTGCAAAGAAGCTTGTTGAGCGCGAACGACCTGAGGTCTGGGATATTCTTGAGGAGATCATCCAGGATCACTGCGTCATGCTGAATCGTGCGCCAACGCTGCATCGTCTGGGAATCCAGGCCTTCCAGCCTATCCTCGTCGAGGGCAAAGCGATTAAGCTGCACCCGTTGGTCTGTGCCGCTTTCAATGCCGACTTCGATGGCGACCAAATGGCCGTGCACGTGCCATTGTCCTTCGAGGCCCAGATTGAGGCACGCCTGCTGATGCTGTCGGCGCAGAATCTTCTCAAGCCTGCAGACGGTGAACCGGTGATCATGATGGACCCCAAGGACATCGTCCTCGGGGCGTATTTCCTCACCAAGGTCAAGTTCTCGGATGCAGATGGCAGCGATCATCGTTTTGCCAATCAACTCGAGGCGCGCTCAGCGTATGAGTCGGGCCTCCTTACCTTGCACCAGCCGATCAAGGTGCGCATCGAAGGTGAGATGATTGATACGACGGTGGGTCGCATCATCTTCAATGAAGCCCTCCCTGACGATATGCCCTTCATTAACCAGAACATCGACAAGGGTGATATCAAACGGATTGCCGGTGACGTGCACCGTCGCCACGGCAACCGGCAAACCGCAGAAGCCGTCGACCAGCTGAAGCGGACCGGTTACTACTGGGCCACGCTCTCAGGCACTACGGTCGCAGTTGATGACGTTGTTGTGCCGAAGCAGAAGACCGAGATCATCGCCGCCGCGCAGACTGAGGTGCTGAAGGTCAAGGACCAATACGCGAACGGCATCATCACCGATGGTGAACGCTACAACAAGATTATCGACATCTGGACACACGCTACGTCCTCCGTTTCCCGTGCGGTGCAGCGTGCACTGGAGGAGTCCAACGAGGGGTTCAACTCGGTTTTTGTGATGAAGGACTCCGGAGCCCGAGGCTCGGAGGATCAGGTTAAGCAGCTCGGCGGCATGCGTGGGTTGATGAACAAACCACAGAAGAAGCTCACCGGTGCCGTTGGTGAAATCATCGAGACCCCTATCATCGCTTCCTTCAAGGAGGGGTTGACAGTCCTCGAGTACTTCATCTCGACGCACGGCGCGCGCAAAGGCCTTGCAGATACGGCCCTGAAGACAGCCGAGGCTGGTTATCTCACACGCCGCATGGTGGATGTTGCTCAGGATGTCGTCATCAGCGAGATGGACTGCGGTACGCGACAAGGCATCTGGATCGGGGCCCTGAAGGACGGCGAAGAGATCGTCGAACCATTGGCAGACCGCATCGTCGGACGAGTGTTGCTTGAGGATGCCGTCGACCAGGACGACAACGTTGTCGTTGCAGCCGACAGCCTGCTCGAAGAAGACGACGCACACCGCATTGCCCAGACCGGCTTTGAGCAGGTTCGGATCCGTTCGGTATTGTCCTGTGAATCCATAAGAGGGGTTTGCGCCAAGTGTTATGGTCGCAATCTGGCCTCGGGTCGCATCGTCAATATTGGTGAGGCTGTGGGTGTCATCGCCGCTCAGTCGATCGGTGAGCCCGGTACGCAATTGACTCTCCGCACGTTCCACATCGGTGGAACCGCCAGCCGCATTGCGGAGCAGTCGCAGATCACGGCCCGTCGTCCTGGAACCGTGCACATGGTGAACATCGGCACGGTAGAGCATCCCGAGTTGGGAAGGGTTGTCACAGGGCGCAGTGGTGAGATCGAGTTGAAGGATGAGCAGAACCGAGTCAGACACCGGATCAATGTGCCGTATGGTTCGGTCCTCAAAGTCGAAGAGGGTGACGAGGTCGAGGCGGCCCAGGTCGTTTATGAGTGGGACCCCTACAGCAATGCCATCATCACAGATCGTGCCGGTATCATCAAGTTCACTGACCTGCGAGACGATGTCACAATTCGCGAAGAGTTCGACGAAACAACCGGCTTGAGTGCCAGGGTGGTCGTCGAACAGCGGGATCGGACCCTGAGGCCAACGATCGAAGTCGTCGGAATTGAGGGGGTCAGGACCTACGTCATCCCGGTCGGTGCCCGCCTGTTGGTTGCTGATGGGGACCAGGTCTTTCCGGGCTCAGGACTGGTAAAGATCCCACGCGAGCGCACCAAGACGCGCGACATTACCGGTGGTTTGCCTCGCGTCGCTGAACTGTTCGAGGCGCGCCGTCCGAAAGAACCCGCTGTCATCTCAGAAATCGACGGTGTGGTCGACTTTGGCGGACTCGTTCGCGGCAACCGTGAAGTCCTGGTCACCTCCCCCGAGGGAGAGGAATGCAAGTACCTCGTGCCCTACGGCAAGCACATGCGCGTCCACGAAGGTGATCATGTGGTCGCCGGCGAGCGGTTGTCGGAGGGGGCGGTCAATCCACACGACATCCTGGCGGTGCAGGGCGTACACAAGGTCCAACAGTACCTCGTAAATGAGATTCAGGACGTCTATCGACTGCAGGCGGTGGAGATCAACGACAAGCACATTGAGGTGATCGTCCGGCAGATGTTGCAGAAGGTGTTGGATCCAGGGGACACGAATTTCCTCGAAGGTGAGGAAGTCGACAAGATTCGCTTCAGCGGCGAGAACGACAAAGTCATCGGCGAGGGTGGCGATCCAGCGACTGTGCAACCGATTCTTCTGGGCATCACGCGTGCCTCCCTGCGCACCGACAGTTTTATCTCGGCGGCTTCCTTCCAGGAGACCACCAGAGTGCTCACGGAGGCGGCGGTTCAGGGCAAGGTCGACCATCTTCGCGGTCTGAAAGAGAACGTGATCATCGGTCGATTGATTCCTGCCGGCACCGGCTCCGCGCCTTACCGCGGTGTCACCTACAACGATCTGCAGCCCGAGGCCAGCAACAACGGCGGCGGCCAAAACCACCCCGAGTTTGAGGGAGCCAGAGAAGTGGTTGTGGGCGAGTAGGCTGGACAGGCCGCCCCGCAGACCCACCCGGGAGGACGTAATGTCCCGATTGGTTAGGCGGGACGGCATTTAGAAGACGATTCAAGTGTTGACGACCCATACGTTTATGCTTAGCTTTTGTGGTTATCATATTTAGTGCTTCGGGCGGTTGCGGCCGGGCTTGCTCCGGTCGTAACCGCCTGTGTCTGAAGGGCGTGCCGCAGAAACGCGGTGCCTGAAGTGAATCCCAGATTAACCGCGAGGCTCCACGCAAGTGCCGACAATCAGTCAACTGGTCCGCAAGGGTCGCACCAAGGCCAAGACGAGAACCGATTCACCCGCTCTCCGGGGCTGCCCTCAGCGCCGTGGCGTGTGCACGCGCGTCTATACGACGACGCCAAAGAAGCCGAATTCAGCCTTGCGCAAGATGGCACGCGTTCGTTTGACGACAGGGCAGGAAGTCACCGCTTATATCCCCGGTGAAGGCAATAATCTGCAGGAGCACTCCATCGTCCTGATCCGCGGCGGACGCGTGAAGGATGTTCCAGGGGTGCGCTATCACATCATCCGCGGCGTCCTAGACGCCAGCGGCGTTGCCGAACGCAAGCAGGCCCGTTCCAAATACGGTGCCCGCCGCACGGACTCGTAGACAGGTAGGCAAGAGTTATGTCGCGCAGAAGGCGTGCGGTAAAGCGTGAGATCCTTCCGGATCCCAAGTATCACAACGTGCTGGCCACGAGGTTCATCAATTGTATGATGCACTCGGGCAAGAAGAGCACCTCGGAGCAGATTTTCTATAAGGCCGTTGAGATGGTTACGTCCCGCTCGGATCAGCAGGGCTTGGACGTGTTTTTGAAGGCTGTCGAGAACTGCAAACCCATGGTCGTTACCAAGTCCAGGCGGGTGGGTTCGCAGACGTTGCAGGTTCCTCTGGAGGTTCGACCCGAGGAGAGAACCACACGGGCGATCAAGTGGCTCATTCGCTATGCGCGTGAGCGCTCTGAGCGGACGATGGCCGACCGCCTCGCCAATGAGTTGATCGCTGCTGCCAATGGCGAAGGGGCCGCGGTCCGGGCTCGTGATGATGTCCATCGCATGGCTGAGGCAAACAAGGCGTTCGCTCACTATCGCTTCTAGGTTCCATGGCTGGAAATTCGTTGTACTCGCAATCGCTCTTCCATCATAGTGAAGTCGCCTTGAGGTAAGGCAAACCGTGCCCAGAACACATAGTATCGCAATGACGAGGAACATCGGAATCGCCGCCCACATTGATGCGGGCAAGACGACGACGACCGAGCGTATCCTCTACTACACGGGGCGCCTGCATCGGATGGGCGAGGTGCATAATGGCACTGCCACCATGGACTGGATGGAGCAGGAGCGTGAGCGCGGCATCACGATCACTTCGGCCGCCACAGCCTGTGAGTGGAAGAGCCATCGAATCAACATCATCGATACGCCAGGGCACGTCGATTTCACGGCTGAAGTAGAGCGTTCGTTGCGTGTTCTTGATGGCGCGATCGGTGTTTTCTGTGCTGTCGGCGGGGTGGAACCACAGTCTGAGACTGTATGGCGTCAGGCGGACCGCTATGAAGTCCCCAGAATGGCCTTCGTCAACAAGATGGACCGAAATGGGGCCGATTTCTACAACGTGCTCCGCATGCTGCGTGAACGCCTTGGAAGCAATTTCGTGCCAATCCAATTGCCGATCGGCACGGGCGAAACGTTTACGGGGCTGATCGACCTTGTTACCATGAAGGCGATAACCTACGAGGAGACCTCCCTCGGGTCGGATTTCTTCGAGGGTGAGATCCCTGATGATCTCATGACCATTGCTCTTGAATACCGGGAGAAGCTGTTGGAGGCCGTCGCGGAGTTCGACGACGGTCTGCTGGAGAAGTTCCTTGAGGGTGGCGAAATCGAGGTGGCAGAGATCATGGTTGCGCTGCGCAAGGCGACCATCGCTCAGAAGGCTGTCCCTGTCTGTTGTGGCAGTGCGTTCAAGCACAAGGGGGTGCAGCGTCTACTTGACAACGTCGTGAACTATCTGCCGTCGCCGGCCGACGTTCGGGCAGTAACAGGGCACGTGACAAACTCTGAGGAGTTGGTGACCCGTCAGGCAACAGACGAGGAACCCTTCTGTGCTCTGGCTTTCAAGATCATGACCGATCCCTTCGTTGGGCGCCTGTCCTTCCTTCGGGTGTACTCGGGCACGCTGCAGGCCGGCTCATACGTTTACAACGTATCGAGAGGTCGACGCGAGCGAGTGTCCCGCCTGCTGGAGATGCACGCCAACGACCGGAGCGAGAGGAAGGATGTCTACGCCGGTGATATCATCGCGGTTGTCGGTCTGAAGGACACGACGACGGGGGACACGCTCTGCGACGAAGCGCATCAGATAACTCTTGAAAAGATCGTGTTCGCCGAGCCTGTAGTACACGTCGCAATTGAGCCGAAGACTCGTGCGGATCAGGAATTCCTGCAAGCAGCACTTGTCAAGCTGGCGGAAGAGGATCCCACATTCCGGGTCCGCGTTGATCCCGACACGGCCCAGACGGTCATTTCGGGTATGGGTGAGTTACACCTTGAGATTCTCGTGGATCGTATGTTCCGTGAGTTCAAGGTTGAGGCCAATGTCGGGAAGCCGCAGGTGGCCTACAAAGAAGGCCTTCGCGTGCAGAGCCACGGCACGGGGCGGTTTGTCCGTCAGTCCGGAGGCCGCGGCCAGTACGGTCACGTGGAGTTGGAGATCTATCCTGGCGAAGCTGGGACCGGGTTTATTTTCGAGAACAAGACCGTCGGTGGTTCGGTTCCTCGAGAGTATGTGAATGCAGTGAAGCAAGGTATTGCCGAGTCGATGGTGAATGGCCCCGTTGCCGGTTACCCGATCGAGGACATGAAGGTAGAACTGGTCGATGGTTCCTATCACGATGTCGACTCATCTGAGATGGCATTCAAGATCGCCGGATCCATGGGATTCAAGGACGGCGCCGCCAGGGCGAAGCCGTTCCTGATGGAACCGATCATGAGTCTTGATGTAGTCGTGCCGGAGCAGTACCTCGGCGATGTCATAGGTGATATGAACTCACATCGTGCAGAGGTTGAGGGGATCAATCCCCGGTCCGATGCGCAGGTTATCACCGCCAATGTTCCTCTGTCAGAGACATTTGGCTACGCAACACGGTTGCGGTCCCTGACTCAGGGTCGTGCAGTCTTCAGCCTGGAATTTGCGAAATTTCGTGAAGTGCCCAAGTCGGTAATGGAAGAGATCGTCGCGCGTGTCCAGGGCACAAGCGAAGCCAAGGGCGGACGCTGAGTTCGACAACAGGATTTCAATAGATCACAGGACAAGCAGAGAGATAGCAAAGGGAGACCAAGGAAATGGCAAAGGATAAATTCGAGCGTAACAAGCCCCACGTGAACGTCGGGACCATCGGCCACGTGGACCACGGTAAGACCACGTTGACCGCAGCGATCACCAATTATCTCGCTACCCAGGGACTCGCTACGGCTCGCGGTGTTGATGATATCGACAATGCGCCCGAAGAGAAGGCCCGTGGCGTGACGATCAACGTGTCGCACCAGGAGTACCAAACTCTGACGCGCCACTATGCGCACGTCGATTGCCCTGGTCACGCCGATTACATCAAGAACATGATCACTGGCGCCGCGCAGATGGACGGTGCGATTCTGGTAGTGAGTGCAGCTGACGGCCCCATGATCCAGACCCGTGAGCATATCCTGCTTGCCCGACAGGTCAACGTGCCGCGAATCGTTGTCTACATGAACAAAGTCGACATGGTCGATGATCCCGAGTTGCTGGATCTGGTGGAGCTTGAGACCCGTGAGCTCTTGTCCGAGTATGGTTTCCCTGGAGATGATGTTCCCATCATTCGTGGTTCAGCCCTCAAGTCGCTCGAGGGTGATGCGAGTGAAATCGGTTCAGGTTCCATTGTGCAGTTGATGGCGGCAGTCGATGAGTATATCGAACTCCCCGAACGGCCTGTTGATCAGCCTTTCCTGATGCCGGTGGAGGATGTCTTCTCCATCACGGGTCGTGGGACGGTCGGTACAGGTCGCATCGAGCGCGGCACGGTCAAGGTCGGCGAGGACATCGAAGTGGTGGGTATCACTGCGACCCGCAAGACGGTCTGCACCGGAGTCGAGATGTTCCGCAAGTTGCTCGACAGTGGCCAGGCTGGGGATAACGTCGGTATTCTGTTGCGTGGTGTCGAGAAAGAGGATTTGGTCCGAGGTATGGTGC
Organism: bacterium; assembly: GCA_027593305.1. GTDB lineage: Bacteria > Latescibacterota > UBA2968 > UBA8231 > UBA8231 > UBA8231. The sequence goes on along the minus strand of JAQCJA010000033.1, from coordinate 5,632 downwards.
TCTGCAAGCCGGGAAGCATCACACCACATACAAAGTTCAAGTCAGAGGTCTATGTCCTGACCGCTAAAGAGGGGGGGCGTGAAAAGCCTTTCTTCACGGGGTATCGCCCGCAGTTCTACTTCCGTACGACCGATGTCACTGGTAATATCGGGCTGCCCGAGGGTACCGAAATGGTCATGCCTGGTGATAATGTCACTATGTCTGTTGATCTGATTCAGCCCATCGCCATTGAGCCCGGTCTTCGCTTCGCCATCCGCGAGGGTGGTCGAACGATTGGCTCGGGCGTGGTCACAGAGGTCAGTGAATAATCGGTTTCATAGGATTTTGGGTTTTAGGCAAGAGAGAGGGAGCGGAACGACGTGGCAGTAGACAGGATTCGCATTCGGCTTAAGGCCTATGACCACGCGGCGCTTGATCGCTCCGTGGACGAGATTGTCCAAACGGTGCGGCGCAGCGGCGCCCGGATCGCCGGCCCCGTTCCTCTGCCCACACGGCGCACGATTTACACTGTGCTTCGTGGGCCACATGTGGACAAGAAATCCCGTGAGCAGTTCGAGACCCGGGTGCATAAGCGTCTCATCGACATTTACGAGTCGACACCGCAGACGGTCGATTCGTTGATGAAGCTCGACCTTCCTGCCGGCATCGGCATAGATATCAAGGTATAGGCCATGCCATCCGTTGACGTGTTGAGCATTCAAGGGCAGAAATCAGGAACGGTTGATTTGCCGGCGGCGTTATTTGAGGCGCGAGTTTCTACCGCTGTTGTTCATACGGCTGTCGTTGCGTATGAGACCAATCAGCGCCAGGGCAATGCGTCGGTCCTGAGCCGGTCGGAGACAAGCTACTCCAGCAAGAAGCACCATCGCCAGAAGGGTACCGGTGGTGCGCGGCGTGGCACTGTCAGCAGTCCGTTGCTTCGTGGTGGTGGAGTCGCCTTCGGTCTTCCAAAGCCACGCAGTTACCGGACGAAACTCCCCAGGACGTTGCGCAAGCAGGCGCTACGTTCGGTGTTGACAGCCATGGGTCAAGAGGGGCAGGTCTTCGTTGTTGATGGCTTTCAGTTGGCAGCGCCAAAAACGAAGGATTTCGTTGCCATGCTCACTGCCTGCGGTCTGGCGGGACGAAAGGTGTTGTTCGTCACCGCGGAGAATTCGCCCATTCTGGTGAAATCGGGTCGGAATATTCCAAAGGTGAGTATTCGGACCGCTGAGACAGTAGGCACGTACGACCTCGTGGCAGCTGATGTGTTGCTCCTGGAGAGGGCAGCTGTTGATGCTTTGAACCGGGTGCATGGCGACCACGACGGCGAGTGAGACAAATGGGAACTATGGCTGGTGCACGTAATATTATTCGCAGTCCGGTTATCACCGAAAAGGCGACGATCCTTCGCGATGGCAATACCTATACATTCAAGGTGGATGCTCGGGCGAACAAGTATCAGATCCGGCAGGCGGTCGAGTCGATTTTCGAGGTAAAAGTTGAGGCTGTGCGGACTCTGACGGTGCACCCGAAGCCCAAGAGGCAGGGTGCACACCAGGGCAGTACGTCCACCTGGAAGAAGGCGTATGTGAAGTTGCAATCCGGCGAATCCATCGACCTTATCGAGAATCTCTGAGCGAGGGAGATAGAATGCCGATCAAGAGATTCCGTCCGATTACGCCGAGTCTGCGTTTCAAGACGGTCAATACGTTTTCAGAGATCACAACCGACACACCCGAGAAGGCCCTTCTTGGGGCGCTGGTAAAGAAAAGTGGTGGGCGCAATACCAATGGGCGCATCACATCCCGTCGACGTGGTGGTGGCCACAAACGGCGGTATCGTCTCATCGATTTCCGCCGCAACAAGGATGGTATCCCTGGACGCGTTGCCACCATCGAGTACGACCCGAACCGATCGGCGTTCATTGCCCTGGTGGTGTATCAGGACGGCGAGAAGCGCTACATGTTGGCTCCTCATGGGTTGGGCGTCGGTTCCGAGGTCATGAGCGGCATTGGGGCACCGCTGGTTGTGGGCAATGCGCTGCCCCTGGGCCGGATTCCGGTAGGAACGACGGTTCACAATGTTGAACTGAATCCAGGCCAGGGCGGACGTATGGCCCGGAGTGCCGGATCAGAAGTGCAGATCATGGGGCGGGACGAGGAGTTGGGGCGTGTGCAGTTGCGGCTGCCTTCGGGTGAGGTGCGCCTCGTGATGCTCTCATGCAAGGCGACAATTGGTCGGGTCGGTAACGTGGACCATGGCAACGTGGTCCTCGGAAAGGCCGGCAGAGCCAGGTGGTTGGGGCGTCGCCCCAAGGTTCGTGGAGTTGCTATGAATCCGGTCGATCATCCCCATGGTGGTGGTGAAGGCAAGGCGTCTGGTGGTCGTCACCCAGTCACTCCTTGGGGTAAGCCTACCAAGGGCTACAAAACGCGCAAGCGGAAGAAGGCGTCCAACGCCTGGATCATCCGCCGCCGCAATCGTAAGTAAGAAGAGGGAAGGGAAACTTCGTGCCACGTTCGATCAAGAAAGGCCCCTTTGTTGACGGTCATCTGGCCGTCAAGATTGAAGTCATGAACAAGTCTGGGGACAAGAAAGTGTTGCGCACCTGGTCTCGGCGGTCAACGATAACGCCGGACTTCGTGGGGCATACGCTGGCGGTGCATAACGGCAACAAGTTCATCCCGGTTTACATCACCGAGAACATGGTTGGCCATAAGCTCGGCGAGTTTTCTCCGACACGTACGTTTCGCGCGCATGCTGGCCGCGCCAATGAGCGGTCCACAGGCGTTCGGTAAGAGGAAATACGAGCAATGCAAGCGCGAGCCATCCAACGTGATATAGGGATTCCCGCCACCAAAGTGAGGCAGCTCCTTGACCTTATTCGTGGTAAGGCAGTGGGCGAGGCCCTGGCGATTCTGCAGTATTCGCCCCGCCGGGCGGCAGGGATCATTGAAAAGACGTTGCGTTCGGCTGTTGCCAACGCAACACGACAGGACGACGACGATGTGGTCACCGCCCGCGTGGTTGACGTCGACAGCCTCTTTGTCAGCACTGTGATGGCTGACCAGGGGCGGACCTTGAAGCGTATGAAAACACGCGCCCGGGGCACGTCAAATCGTATCGACAAGCGCCAAAGCCATGTGACGATCATCGTTTCAGATGGTCGCGATGACTCTGCGGTCGCAAAAACCGCAGCTACCGAGTAGGCCAAAGGGCCAGAGGCTAGAGAGGAACTGCATTGGGTCAGAAGACACATCCCTACGGCTTCCGCCTTGGTGTCATCAAGGGCTGGAGTTCGAACTGGTTCGCCGAGAAGGACTTTGCCGGACTCCTTGGCGAGGACATAACGCTGAGGCGGTACATTCGTCAGCGTTTGCAGCGGGCGGGGGTATCGCGGATCAACATTGAGCGACATCCCAAGCGAGTGACCATCGAAGTGCACACGGCTCGTCCTGGGATCGCCATTGGTCGTCGGGGAGCCGAGGTGGATAAGCTGCGTGATGAACTGAAGGCACTGACGCAGAAGGATGTGACTCTGAACATCCAGGAAGTCAAGAAGCCGGAGCTTGATGCACAGTTGGTAGCCGATAATCTTGCGCGGCAGTTTGAGCAGCGTGTTGCGTTTCGCCGGGCTATCAAGAAGTGTGTCGCATCCTCTATGCGCATGGGTGCCGAGGGCATTCGCATCGAGTGCAATGGACGGATTGGTGGCTCCGAGATGACCCGTCATGAAAGATCCGAACCTGCCGGACGTGTGCCGTTGCACACACTGCGGGCCGACATCGATTTTGCCACCTCCACCGCCTTCACAATCTCCGGTACTGTGGGTGTGAAAGTGTGGATCTGTCTCGGTGAAATCGTCGACGAAGCCGTTGAAGAGCAGCAGCAAAAGGCCTGAGGGACGTAGACCACCATGTTGATGCCGAAAAAGGTCGAGTGGCGCAAGCAGTCTCGTGGACGCATGCGCGGTCAGACCAAGGGAGGGGCCCTGGTTTCTTTCGGGGAGTTTGGTCTGAAGGCCCTGGAGTGCGGATGGGTCACGAGCAGACAAATTGAAGCAGCGCGTATCGCTATCAGTCGCGCCATGAGTCGTACGGGGAAGCTATGGATCCGGGTGTTCCCGGATAAGCCATTGACGAAGAAGCCCGCTGAGACTCGCATGGGCAAGGGCAAGGGTGCCCCGGACGAATGGGTTGCCGTTGTCAAGCCGGGTCGTGTGATGTTCGAGTTGTCCGGCGTTACGCCGGAGATTGCGAAAGAGGCGTTGGTCATAAGCTTCCGATCAAGACGAAGTTCGTCGAGCGTCTGGTCTGAGAGTAAGAGGAATCCATGAAAACAAGTGAATTGAGAGAGCAGTCCGCCGACGACCTGAGGCTGAGGTTGGAGGAGCTCGAAGAAGAAAGTTTCAATCTGCGTTTCCAGCATACCCTCGGCCAGTTGAGCAGTCCGATTCGATTGCGGGACGTTCGTCGGGATATTGCCAGGGTTCAGACCCTGTTGAGCGAAAACGAAACCACGAATGCAGTCGTCGGGCAGGGGAGCTAAGGCAAGAAGATGGCAGAAGTAGAAGAGACATTTGGTGGGCGTGTTATCGAAGGGCGTGTCATCAAGGCTGGTGGTGAGAAGACACGCGTCGTCGTCATTGAGATGCGTGCTCCGCACCGGGTTTACGGAAAAGGCATAAAGCGCACATCCAAGGCCGTCGCTCACGACGAAAACAACGAGTCCGGAGTGGGCGACATTGTCCGCTTGCGCGAATGCAGGCCCATTAGCAAGACAAAGCGCTGGCGGCTGGTTCAGGTTCTGACGAAGGCCGCAGTCGACGGCTGAGCCGTCGTTCGATCCCATTTACGAAAGTTTGAAATGGTACACGAATACTCCATACTCCGCATGGCGGATAACGCGGGTGCCCGTAAGGCGAAATGCTTCCGCGTGTTGGGTGGGTCCAAGCGTCGCTATGCAGGAGTTGGCGACGTGATCATGGTCGCCGTGCATGATGTTTTGCCCAATGGGCCCCTCAAGGAGGGTGAGGTTGCGCGCGCGGTAGTCGTGCGTACCAAGAAGGAATTTCGCCGTCCAGACGGTTCCTACATTCGTTTTGACGAGAATGCGGCAGTCCTCATCGACGACAAGAACGAACCACGTGGGACCCGGATTTTCGGGCCTGTTGCCCGTGAACTGCGCGATCGCCAGTTCATGCGCATCTTGTCCCTTGCCCCCGAGGTCGTGTAAGGCATCCTATGAAGATCAAGCGGGACGACACAGTGGTTGTCATCAGCGGCAATGACAAGGGTAAGCGCGGCCGCGTGCTGCGCGTGCTGCCTGAGAAAGAGCGGATCATCGTGGAGGGTGTGCGTATGATGAAAAAGCACACAAAGCCTACACAGCGAGATCCTCAGGGTGGCATTATCGAGCGGGAAGCGTCCATGCACGTATCGAACGTCATGCTCGTGGATCCGAAGAGTGGTGAGCCCACCAAGGTGGGCAGGCAGCGCCTGGACGGAGGCCGCCAGGTGCGGGTGGCCAAGCGTAGCGGCGAAATGATCGATTCCTGAGCGGCGACGGACGAAAATACAGAATGACTACGACTCGACTGAAAGAGAAGTACACGAGGGAGATCGTTCCTGCACTGCAGGAACGCTTCAAG
>JAQCJA010000608.1 GCA_027593305.1 bacterium | reverse complement strand
CCGGTCTTCGTTGAAGCCGATCTCGGGCGCCTGCCGCTCTTTACTGCCTATCTGCGGTCCCTGACCCTCATTCTCGGTGGGATCTTCGCCATCATCGGGGGCCGTCTGGCAGATGTGCTGGGCCTGAAGACAACCTTGCTGCTCGGACTGGCCGGTGCCGGGCTGACAGGGCTCGTGTTCCATGCCCATCACGTGGTGCCCCTGACAGTGCTGATCCTCATCATCGGCGCCGCTGCCGGTCCCTGGAGCACGGCCGGGCAGAGCTACCTCATCGCCTCCGCAGGCCATGCCCGTCTCGGGCTGGGGGGTGCGCTCTACTTTCTCAGCGGCACAGCGGGCAATTCCGTCGGCAGTCTGTGCACAGGAATCGTCAAGGACAGCTGGAGTTTTCCCCGCCTGGGCACGGCCATGGCAATTGTCATGGCAGGCGTCTTCCTGCTTGCTCTGCTGCTGCTGCCCTCAACACGTGTGTCACAGTCCGTCGATAGGCCGCGCGAGCGCCTGGATTTGTGGCGCTCCTATCGGCCCCTGCTGTCCCGGCGCAATGTGCATCTGCTGCTGGGAATACGCCTCACCATTACCAGCTTCTGGGGTATGGCCACTCTCGTATTGCCCCTGCTCGTCTATCGCGCCAGCCAATCGGCGTCGACCGCCGCCTACTACGGTGCCGTCTCTCTCGCCGTCGCCGCCGCCTGCCAGCTTCTCACCGGCCTCATTCGTGATCGCTACGGACGCACGGCACCACTCATCGTTGCGTCTCTCGGGATCGTTGTCAGCGCCGCCCTTCTGGCGGGGCATACGGACTCCGTCAACGGGTTGTTCGTCTTTGGCACCGCATTGACGGCAACGGCATGGGCCGTATCTACCCTGATCCCGGCGTTGATCGCCGAGGTCTCCCAGGGGGACGAAAAGAACCGTCTCATCGGCCTGGGGCACATGGTCTGGAGTGGCTCGATGGTCGCTGGCAGCATCGTCGGCGGCATCCTCGTGGAGATCGGGCCCCATCTGCCTTTCGTCCTCGGCGTCATGCACGCCTCTGTGGGGACCCTGTGCATCTGGCGCCTGTGCACCCGGTTGGATGCGGACCGTGACATGGTCGGTGCCATTCGATGAAGAAGCTGCGACTGTTCCTGCTGACGATGGCGCATTTCTCCGTTGATTCCTACGCCACCATGCTCGCGCCGATCCTGCCCCTCGTCATCCAGAAACAGGGCCTGAGTCTGGCCAGTGCCGGCATCCTCGGGACGATCGTATCAGCGTGTAATCTCAGCCAGCCCTTGCTGGGCATGTGGGCGGATCACATGCGCCGGCGCTGGCTCATCGTCGCTGGCGTGGGACTGGCCGCGGTATTCACGCCGCTGCTGGGACTGGCCCCCAGCTACTGGGTCCTGGTCACTGTTCTCTGTCTGGGCGGCTTCGGTGTCGCCGCCTTCCACCCGCAAGCCTTTTCCCTCGCCGGAGAGCTGAGTGGGACCCGCCGATCCTTCGGTCTGGCGCTGTTCGTCTTCGGCGGCACCATGGGCCTCGGCGTCACGCCCCTCTGGGTGCCCTTCCTTGCGCAGAGCATCGGCCTGCAGTGGCTGCCGCTGGTAGGCATCCCGGGAGTGGTGTTTCTGCTGCTGGTGTTGCGCTTCGTAGCACTCGACAACCGTCACGCTGCCACCCTGGAGAGGCCGGATCGAGCCAGAGGATTCAACGGTGCCGGTCGCCCTCTGGCGCTGATCACAGTTGTCGTCATCCTGCGCTCTGTCACCGCCCTTGGTTTCGCTTTCTTCCTGACGGTGCTGCTCTCCAGAGAACGGGGCCTGTCCCTGGTCGAGGGCGGCGTGCCCCTGGCAGCCTACAACATTGCCGGCGTCAGTGGCGCCCTTCTTTTCGGTTACCTGGGCGACCGGTTCAACGCCAGGCCCCTGGTTTGCGGCTCGCTGTTTCTGTCCGTGCCGGCACTGCTCGCCTTTCTGCAGATCGAGGGTCCCCTCGGCTACGTGCCCCTGGCCATCGGCGGCGGGCTGCTGCTGGCATCCAACTCGATTCTTGTTGCCCTGGCCCAGGAACTCGTCCCCCAGCGGTCCGGTCTGGCCTCCAGCCTGCCTCTGGGGTTCAGTTGGGGGATCGCAAGTCTGTCCCTTGGTCCGGTGGGCTGGCTCGCCGACACCTACGGGGTGACCGAAACGCTCCGCTGGCTCGCGTTGCTGCCTCTGGTGACAGGGACGGTGGCCCTCTTTCTTCCTGCACGACCCAAACAGATTCCAGCAGATTCCGACAACACGCCGACGGACTCAACTGAAAGGACTGGCTGATGTACAACGAATGGAGACCCATCTACACCGCCCTGGCAGCAGACATCATGGATGTCATGGGCTACCGCGAGCAGTCCCTGGATCACACCGTGCGGCCATCGAAGGCGACCACCAGCTTTGGCGGCCCCGCCGTGACGCTGGATGCCTACCAACTCGATGAGCCACATCCCGATCCCTACGGCAAGATCTTTGCAGCCTACGATCTGATGCAGCGGGGGGATGTTGTAGTTTGCGCCACCAATGGCGAGGTCCGCTCAGGGCTGTGGGGCGAACTGCTGGCCACAGCCGCCGTCGCCCGCGGCGTCAACGCCGTCGTCACCGACGGTCTGGTACGTGACGTGCGTCTCATGGACGACATGGGCTTCCAGTGTTTCAGCCGCGGCTATTCACCCCTCGACTCTGCGGGCCGTATCGTACCGCGTGACGTACAGGTCCCCGTTACATGCGCCGGGGTCCGCATTGAGCCGGGAGACTTCATCCTTGCCGACTACGAGGGGGTCGTCGTCATCCCGGCTGCGATTCTGCACGAGGTCCGCACGAAGTGCATGGAGAAACTCGCAGGTGAGAACACGGTGCGTGATGTGCTGGCCACGGGCCGCTCGCCGCGCGAAGTCTTTGACGAGTACGGGATCCTCTAGCCCTGAAATAAGCGTGTTGTGTGACAGCCATCGATGCGTCGTTGAGTGAGAGCATTCGGTGGCAC
>JAQCJA010000607.1 GCA_027593305.1 bacterium | reverse complement strand
GAACATCGACGAGATGCTCAGCAAAGCCGAATCTGCCGTCGACATGAGCGCCGCCAGAGCCGCGGCAAAGACGACAACAACGAACCAGTAGCCCATTTCTGATTGCTGCATGATCAACGCGCACAAGCGTGCCAGCACCTGATCCGTCTCCACCCCCTCTATCCCGGGCAATACGACCCGCGCCGTCAGGCCGCAGAACAGGGCGATCAGCGTCGTTGTCAGCGGCAGGAAGGCCATCACCGCCAGCGACCGCTTGAGGCCACGAACATTCTTGCTGGCATACAGCCGTTGAATGGCTTGTGGATAGATTGCTGCGCCGCAGCCCAACAGCACGACGAAGCTGATCCAGGAATTGCACACTTCCAGGGACGGCGCCGCCACCATGGCAGGCTCGCTGATGCTCAGGGTCTCAACGATATGCGTCATGCCACCTCCAAGCCCCGGGATGACGAAGAGCAGGATCGTGAACCCCGTCAACAGTACGATTCCCTGGATGACATCGGTCCAGGCCACCGAACGCATGCCACCGAGTGTCTCGTAGATCACCATGATCGCCGCCAGGCCGATGATCCCGTACTCCGACGGCACCCCGCCATCGGTGATACCCTCCACGGCGGCACCCATCGCCTTCAACTGGGCCAGGGTGTAGTTGCCCAGAGCGTAGATCATCAACACCGTCGCCAGCAACGTCAGCACCGGCGAGCGGAAGCGATGCCGGATATAATCCCCGGGCGTGATGAAATCGGCCTTGCGGGCGATCGCCACGAGCCGCGGCGCAAACAGCAGATAACCGACGATGATGGAGAACATGAACAACACCGAGACGGTCCACTCGAAGCCGATGCGATAGGACTTTCCGGTGTAGCCAAACATCGTATTGCCGCTGTACTGCGTTGCATAGAGCGTCAACAGCAGAACCGCGAAACCCATGGACCGACCCGCCAGATAGAAGTCGACCATGCTGTCGCTCTGCCGACGTACGCGGCCGAGCCAGCCGACCCCGATCATCGATACCAGATACAGTCCGATCAGTGCCAGGGCCCCGGGGCCGAAACCAAGTCCGGTCAGATCCATCAGTCGTTCCCGCCCTCGTCCCAGTAGCGGAATATGACGAAGGCCGTCCATGCTGCCAGGGCCAGCGTGGCAGCAAGACTGGCGGCGACCCACATGGGCAGGCCGAAGATCAGCGGACCGCGATAGCCGTCGGGCCAGTACCAGGGGATGGCCAGCGCATAGAGCCCGGCGTAGACGAGCCAGATCAGTGGATGTCGTCGCGGTTCGTCGGCGACCCCACCCGTCTCATCGAATCCTGTTTCACTGTCGGCGTTCAACCTTGAATCCTCGTGATTGGGGCGAATCTCTGCACCATCGCCTGTCGGCACACAGGTCGCCCCGTTAGCTTAGGCATCTTCAATCACGTGCAGCGACAGGATGCAGCAATGGTAGAACTTCGTGCGGGTGGCCTCGTACTCTACAAGCACCGTCCCGCCCGCGTCAAGCAGATCAACAGCGACACGGGCCGGGTCGAGGTCGAGATCGGTGGCGGCGACACGATGAAGGTCCGCCCCAAGGACGTCGTCGGGCTCCATGCCGGACCGATGGCGCTGGCCGATCTGCACGCACCCGACCTGGTAGAGGATATCGATAGCGTCCGCGACCTGCTGACAGCAGAGACGGACGGCGTCGACCTGCCAACACTGGCGGAGTGGCTGTACGGTTGCGCCACACCTGCCGCAGTCTGGTCCGCCTGGGAGATCGTCAGCGCCGGACTGCATTTCAGTGGCGATCCCGACAACGTTCGCGCGCGATCCGCCGAACAAGTGCAGGACGAGCAGGATCGCCGTCAGCGAGCGGCCGACGAGAGTGCCGCCTGGGCGGCCTTTGTCGAGCGCCTGCATGGTAACACCTGCCTGGCGGCGGACGAGAAGTATCTGCGGGAGATCGAAGGCCTGGCAGAAGGCCGGCGCGAAGACTCGCGTGCCCTCAAGGCACTGGGCCGGGCCGAATCGATGGAGAACGCCCATGCCCTGCTCCTCGACGTCGGCTGGTGGACCCCCGCTCGTGTGCCGTACGCAGTACGCGCCGGCCTCCCCACCCGGGTACCGGACGCAGACATCGGTGCAACACCCCTTCAGGGCCGCATGGATCTGACCTACATGACGGCCTATGCCATCGATGATGCCGGCAGCCAGGACCCGGATGACGCGGTATCCATCGATGATGATGGCCAACTGTGGGTTCACGTCGCCGACGTCGCGTGTCTCGTGTCGCCCGATTCGGCCGTTGATATCGAAGCCCGTGCCCGCGGCGCGACCCTCTACCAGCCGGACGGCACGCTGCCGATGCTGCCGGAGGCACTGGTGCCGCGTCTTGGCCTGGGCCTGGCGACCGATGGACGCGGACCGGCCCTGTCTTTCCGCATCGACGTTGCGCCGGATGGTGCCCTGCTGGCAGCCGAGATCGTGCCGTCCCTGGTTCACGTCGAGCGCCTCAGTTACGAGCAGGCCGAACCACTGCTGTCGACCAACAACAGCCTGCGGCGCATTGATGAAGTCGTCCAACGTGCCCGAGCGCTCCGCCTTGCTGCCGGTGCGGTCGAACTGGACTGGCCGGAGGCGCGCATTCGCGTCGATGCAAGTAGCAGCGAATCGCGGGTCGACATCCGTCTTCTGGCGCCACTTCGCAGCCGGCAACTCGTCGCCGAATCGATGATTCTCGCCCGCGCCGGCGCCGCCAGGTACGCCGCCGAGCGCGGCATCCCGTTTCCGTACTCAGTGCAGGATGCGGCGCCGCCGGCAGAAGGCGAGGATGAGGTCATGCCCGGGTTGCCCGGGGCATATGCGTTGCGGCGGCGCCAGCAACCGGCCCGGGTAAGTGGCTCGGCCGCACCCCACCGTGGGCTGGGATTGCCGGCCTACGGTAGAGCGACGAGCCCCATGCGCCGCTACGTCGATCTGCTCGTACATCAACAATTGCGGGCCGTCGCCACAGGTGCGGCGGCGCCATGGGA
>JAQCJA010000606.1 GCA_027593305.1 bacterium | reverse complement strand
AGCGGCCCAGTATGTGCATGGGCAGGTCGTGGTAGAGGCGTTGCCATGGGTGCTGGCCCTCACCCAAAGCTGCAAAGTCGCCCACGATCAGGCGACCGCAGGGGGCCAGTTGTCCCCCCAGGGCCATGAGTACCTGCTGCAGATGGCTGGTGGGAAAGACGTTGAGAAAAAACTGGGCGATGACGACATCGTAGGCGGCCGCTGGCACCTGCAGCAGATCGGCGCGCACGTGTTGGACACGGGACAACAGGCCGGCGGAAATCTGCTCGACGGCCCAGCGTTGGCAGGCGGGAATGGCGCCACCACTGTAAAGACGGGCCAGTGACGCGTAGATTGGAGCGAGGGGGCCTTAACTCATCCCTGACAAGATCGGGCGCGGTTGGCCTGCCTGCCAGGCGGCGAACCAGGCGGCGGAAAAACAGCGCCGCCGCAGTGCGGAGGGTATGCACCACGGCGGCGAGTCCGGCGGCCGCAGGGACGACCGCCAGTCGACGAGTGTTCAGTCTCCTGTAGGATGCCTGGCGGTGCCAGCCGTTCCCGCAAAGGCGTCATTCGCCGCAGAAGAAGTGCATGGCGCCGGACCTCCGGCGTCTCTTTCCAGGAGCGCACACGTGTGGATCTTCAGGCAGTGCCGGCGGCTTGCCGTTGTTCTGGGCCCGCTACTGGTGCTGGCAGCAGGTTGCAGCCAGGCCCCCCGGATCAACAGTCACCGGCCGGTCAACGCCATTCTGGTCGACGGCAGGGACGTCGATTGGGGGGACCGGCGCTACGTACTGGAAAAACTGAACGTCACGATCGCCGTCGCCAATGATGCCGACAATCTGTACGTGTGTATCGCTACCAGTGATCGGGACGTGCAGATGCAGTTGGTACGTCGGGGCATCGAGTTGTGGCTCGACCCGAGGGGGGGTATGAAAGATTACTTCGGCGTTCGTATCCCCGGTGCCAATCATGAGGATCTGCGCGCCATGGCGGGCGGCAGCGGCGGTGGCGGACGCCCCCGGGGCGCCGGCGGCCATCGGGACGATATCATGCTTCTGAACCCACTTTCGCCCGAGCGGCTGGCGGAGCTGCTCATCGATATGGCGCGAGCCCGGCAGATCCATATTCTGGATGCGCCCGGGGAGCAAGGCCTGCAGATCTCACCCAGTGCCGACGATCCGATACAGGCCCGGATCGGCTTCGACCAGGGCCGCCTGGTATACGAAGCACGCGTGCCCCTGCAGTATGTGGGTCACCCGGCCTACGCGGCGAAGGACCGAATCGGGCTGGCCCTGCGACTGCCGGCCATGGCGGCGCGCCCGAATCTGGGGGATCCCGGAGGGCCCGACGCCTTCGGCGGCGGGGGAGGGCCTGGAGGCGGCCTGGACGGCGGCTTCGGCGGCGAAGGCCGCGACGGCGGCAGGGGCGAACGCCGGACGCGGGGGCGGGGACCTGGTGCAGAATGGATGGCTGACGTGGAGCAGTGGGTGCAGGTGCAACTGCAGAGGCAGTAATCCGCAGCGGTGCTGCCTTGTCGTGGAATGCTGACATTGTGCCCTTGCTGACCCTCGAAACCAGGAGACCACAGATGTCCCGCGTAGCCCTTTCTGCCGAGCAGGTGCAGGCGTTTCAGGATGACGGCTACCTGTTCGTCCCCGACTTCTATGATGCCCAGGAGATGGAACTGCTGTTGCAGGTGGCAAAGTCGGACATGGACAGGACGGAGAATGTTCGTGGCCCGGTCGACGCAGCGGGGCGTGTGAGCAAGTTGTGGCTGACGTCCGATACCGACCGGGAGGATGTCTACAACGCCATCTGTCACGGTCGCCGTATGGTGGACGCCATGGAACAGATCATGATGGACGAAGTCTACCTCTACCACTACAAGATGATGGTCAAGGAACCGCGAGTTGGCGGTGCCTGGGAATGGCACCAGGACTACGGGTACTGGTACAGCAACGGCTGCCTCTACCCCGACATGGCCAGTTGCATGATCGCCGTGGACCGGGCCTATCGGGACAACGGCTGCCTGCAGGTTCTGCGGGGCTCACACAAACTGGGGCGCATCGAGCATGGCAAATCCGGCACGCAGACCGGCGCCGATCCACAGCGTGTGGAGCTGGCGAAAGAACATCTCGAACACGTGTACTGCGAGATGGCGCCCGGCACGGCGCTGTTCTTTCATGCCAATCTGCTGCACGCATCGGCACCCAACGAAAGCCCGGATCCTCGCTGGGCACTGATCTGCTGCTACAACACCCGGCACAATCCCTGTGACGACAAGGCCGGTCACCCCAGCTATCGACCGCTGGAAAAGTGGGACGACAGCCGGGTAAAGCAACTGGGTCGCAAACATCTGGCAATGGTGCAGGCCGGGCAGTAAACGCTTGCCTTCGGTTGCGCGTCGAAGTGGAACCGCGACGGTCAAGCCGCTCTCAAGGAGAGATGTATATGAAGTGTTGGAATGTGCTGCTGTCCGGTCTGGCCGTGGCCTTTGCTCTGGCCCTGGCCACCCCCGCCCAGGCGCAGTGGGACCAGGGCGGCGGCCAGCGGGAGCGTCCGTCCGCCGAAGCGATGGCCAAGCGCAGACAGGAGTCCCGCAGCAAACTTTTTGCCGCGCTGAAACTGGATGCGGCGCAGGCGAAACTGGTGGACGCTCTGCTGACCGTGCGGGACGACAGACGTATGGACATGATGGAGGAAATGCGTGCCAGCATGGGTGATCGCCAGGCCATGCAGGATATGCGCAAGCAGATGGAAGCCTTGCAGAAGGAGACCGACGAGAAGATCAATGCTGCGCTGAGCCAGGAGCAGCGCAAGGTCTACGCCGCGCTCCTGCAAAAAGAGGCCAAGGAACGTGCCGACCGTCGTGGCGGCCAACGTCGTGGTGGCGAGGGTGCCGGTGGCGAGGGTGCCGGCGGCACGGGTGCCGAAGGCGGGAGCCCCACAGGTTCTGGTGGCAGTGGTGGTGACTGAGCACCTGCAGGCGGCGTGACAGAAGAGTCCCGGCGGCGCTCCGGTCCGTCGGGG
>JAQCJA010000605.1 GCA_027593305.1 bacterium | reverse complement strand
GGATGGTAGACAACAGGTTGGACCGTGTCGACGTCAGATCTTGCCCACGAGGTCGAGACCCGGCTTCAATGTAGCGGCACCGGGCTCCCAATTGGCCGGACATACCTGATCGCCGTGACTGGCAACGAACTGAGCCGCATTCAGCTTGCGCAGCAGTTCTTTGGCGCTGCGTCCGATGGGCAGATCGTGGATCTCGATGGTGCGCAATATGCCGTCAGGGTCAATGACGAAGCTTCCACGCAGGGCCAGGCCCTTGGCTTCGATGTAGGTCCCGAAGGCGCGGGACAACTTGCCCGTCGGATCGGCGACCATGGGGTACTTGACCTTACCGATGGCCTCTGATGTGTCGTGCCAGGCCTTGTGCACAAAGGCGGTGTCGGTGCTGACACTGAGGATCTCAGCGTTGATCTTCTGAAACTCAGGATACAGCTTGGCTGCATCTTCGAGTTCGGTCGGACAGACAAAAGTGAAATCTGCGGGGTAAAACACCAGACACAGCCATTTGCCCCGATAGTCGCTGAGTTTGATGTTCTTGATTTCGCCCTGATGATAGGCCTCCAGTTCGAAATCAGGGATCTCAGCCCCGATCCTTGCCATGCTGCCCTCCTTGAGGTGGCTCGCGTTTCTCGATGTGGACGGCCGCTTCGGGCCGCCGATTCACGGACAACGGTGTAATGAACACATCCCCCCAAGTAGGCGCAAAAATCCAGGTGGACGGGCCACCGCCGCTACGGGTTTTGTTCCTGGCCCGACGATATCCGCCGTCCCGGGGGGGGGCCCAGACCCATGCCTGGAAGTTGTACAGCTGCCTGAGTACGCGCATGCCCGTGACCCTCGTCGCCCTTGGCTACCAATCGATCCTGCATCTTGTCTGGTTCATGCCCTGGGCCTTGCTGCGCGCTGCCATGGCCCTGCTGCTGCGACAGGTCGACGTCGTCTACTTCTCTGACGGCGTCACTGCCTCTCTGGCTGCCGTGCTGGCGCCGTTGCGCGGCAAGGCTCGCTTCTGCTGCAGTCTGTATGGCCTCGAGATGACGTTTGGCAACAGCGTGGCGCAGGCGCTGATGCGGCACGGCACACTGGCGTGTGACGGCATCGCCGTGATCAGCGACAACTCCATTGACATTGCTGAGCGCGATTGGGGCGTGCCGCGCCAGAAAATGCGGCTCATCTACCTCGGCGCCGAGCCCAGGGAACTTGCTCCCGAACGGGACGATGCGTTGCGCAGGGCCTTTGAGCAGGAACATGGCCTCCGCTTCGGCCGTGACCGCGTGGTGCTCAATCTGGGCCGACAGGTGCCCCGCAAGGGTGTCGCGGCTTTCCTGGCGCAAGGCGTGCCACTCCTGGCTGGTGACATTCGCGTTCTCGTTGTTGGTGGCGGACCCGATGCGGACCGGATCCGGGCGGCACGTGCGGAACTCACTCATCCGGAGCAGGTGTTGTTGCTGGGAGTTCTCGACGATGATACGTGCTCCATGTTGCGTCGACATTGCGATTTGTTCCTGATGCCGAACGTATCGACCGCGGGCGATGTCGAAGGATATGGTATTGCGCCGCTGGAAGCGATGTATCTTGGCACACCGGTTGTTGCTTTCGCTGTCGACGCTCTGGTGGAGGCCGTTCGGGAAGGTGGCTGGCTGGTGCCGGCCGGTGATTATCAAGCGTTTGCCGACGCCGTGCATGCCTTTTACCAACAGACAGCGGCCGCGCGCGAGGCTGCCGGCTCTGACGCCCGCCACTACTGCCGGCGGGAGTACGGATGGGACACGACCGCGTCGCGTTATGCCGATCTCTTTCAGGAGTTGTGTCGTCCATGACCTACGCCGAACTCGATACACCCGCCCTGTGTGTGGACATCAAGGTGCTGGATCACAACATCGCCCAGTTGCAGGCTGCCTGTGACACCCTCGGCATCCGCCTGCGTGTGCACACCAAGACCCACAAGACACCGGCCATCGCCCGGCGTCAGGTCGCCGCCGGCGCCATCGGCATCGTCTGTCAGAAGCTGGGTGAGGCGGAGGCAATGGCCGCCGCCGGTCTCAAGGACATCCTCGTCCCCTACAACATCGTGGGCCGACGCAAACTGGAACGGCTGGCCGCGTTGATCGGGTCGCACCCCTCCACAAAGATCACTCTGGCTGTCGATTCCCGGGTTACGGTCGAAGGCATTTCGGCTGCCATGCAGACCACGGGTGGCATGGTGCGGCTGCTCGTCGAGATGGACACGGGTGGGCATCGATGCGGCACGCAGACCCCAAGGCAGACGCTGGAACTGGCGCAATTGATCGACCGTCTGCCGGGCCTTCACTTCGGTGGCGTCATGACCTACCCGAGTCGCCCGACGCTGGGGCCTCTGCTTGCCGAAGTTCGGAATCTGTTCGGCGACGCCGGGTTGGTCCTGGAAACGATCAGCGGTGGTGGCACGGGTAGTGAATCGGTCAGCGCCGCTCTGGGTTGCACGGAGACCCGCATCGGCTCGTACGCATGGGAGGGCATGACCCGGGTGAACAAACGTGAAGACCTCGACCCGAGCCGTTGTCCGTTGCGCATGGTGACCACGGTTGTTTCAACAGCGGTTCCCGGACAGTGTATCATCGACGCCGGGCAGAAGGCGTTCACCAGTTATCCCCCCACGCCGTATGGCTACTGCCTTGAGCATCCCGACATTCACATCAAAGGCATGTCGGTGGAGCACGGTCACGTGGACACGACAGGCTCCGGGCATACATTCCGGGTGGGAGAAGTTCTCTCCTGGATCCCGCTGCACGGCGGCATGACAACGAATCTGCATGACCGACTCTACGTCCTCCGGGACGGCGAAGTCGTGGATGAATGGCCTGTCGCCGGCCGGGGTCGAAGCCAGTAGCCTCCGTTCATCGAAGCAAGGAAACAGGACAATCCGCATGGAAATCACGCCGCCGAGCCCCAGCTTCATCAACGTCGATTCGACCAATTTTGAACAGGTCGTACTGCAGGGTTCGAAGGAACATGTTGTCGTCGTCGATTTCTGGGCCG
>JAQCJA010000604.1 GCA_027593305.1 bacterium | reverse complement strand
AAATCGGCACCTGTACCAGCGGGAACGTCAGACGTTCATGTTCGATCCATTGTCGACGCACGAGCACCATGAGGCAAACCATCGCGCCATATGCGGCCAGCAGCATGGGAACCCACATCAGCAGCGGCGCCACCCACGCTCCCCATGGCAGGGGTGTGCCTGTGGGCAACCCCTCGTAGAACCATTTGATCGCCTGCGGATCCGTCACCCGCATCCATTCCGGAACGAAGGGCAGAATCTGTTCGGCCCAGCCATTCTCGGGTGTCGAGAAGTAGCCTCCGGAGGAAATCCGCGGCAGCAACTTGGCGATCAGGCCTTCGGTGGGCAGGGTACAGGCGACGGCGGCCATTATATAGACCGTCGCCAGCTCGGCCGCGGAAAAGCGCCAACGCCAACGCAGCAGCGCCACGACTGGATTTACGATGAGCAGGAACAGCAGAAAGAAGAACACCGCACCGGGGGAGCTGTAATCGAAGTGCATCGGTGACCCCGAGATCAGCAAATTCTCGTAGGGTGCCGCAACGCCGAGCGCGATCGACAACAGCGCGCCGCATAACAGCGATCGGTAGGTCACGGCCCCGGGTTCCGGGATGCGCACCGAGGCGGGTGCGTGGTGCCGATCTTCGGCGTTGGTAGCTGGGCTCGGCGTGTGCAGTGAAGTCAAGTCATTGTCCGGTTGGAATCCTGGCGAAGCTGCAGCGTCAGACAATACCTTGGGTATGAGCTAAGGTCAAGAATATGCACGAGGATGCGCTCACGGCCCGGCCACCGGTGCCGGCGGCTCGCGTGGCGTGCGATCATCGATCACGCTACCCTTGACGACCATGACATCCCCGCTGAAGCGTATTCACGACCTGACGATCAATCCCTCCCGGGAATTCGGTCCTGTGCCCTTCTGGTTCTGGAATGATGATCTGCACGCCGACGAACTGCTGCGGCAACTGCGCGCTTTTCGTGATGCCGGCTGCGGCGGCGTCATCCCCCACGCCCGAGTTGGTCTGTCCCGTCGGATCGGCTACCTGACGGATACGTTTCTGGGCCTCGTGCGGGATGTCGTTGAAGAAGCGGCCCGCCTGGGCATGACAGTGATCCTCTACGACGAAGGGTCCTACCCGTCCGGATCAGCGCGGGGCGCCGTGGTCGCCCGGGACCCCGACTTTGCCAGTCAGGCCATCGGCCTCTGGGAACACGAAGTCCACGGCCCGGCACGAGGGTTCTGGCGACCGAATACGGGTCGAGCCCTGCGCGACCGACACGTATGCAGCCTGGCGGCGCGCGCCATGGACGACGGCGACAGCATCGATCCCGCTTCGCTGTGCACACTTGCCGCCTCAGCGCATGACGTCGTCAGCTACGACCTTCCCGCCGGGCGCTGGCGCCTGTTTTCGGTGTGGAACACGGACAGTGGTGGACACATCCGCGGCGCCTTCGCCGAGGAAGAAAGTGGCTCCGCTTCGGCGCCAGCGGCGGGCGACATTCTCAACCCCGCTGCAGTGAACTGCTTCCTGCAACTGACCCACGAGCGTTATCGCGAGGTCGTTGGGGATCATTTTGGCACAACCATTATCGCCATGTTCACCGATGAGCCATCCGTCTTTGGCAAGTCCCCTCGGCGTCCTGCCAGACCACAACCCTTCACAGCAGGCTTCGTCGCCTGGCTGACCGGACTCTGGGGCGAGGATCCCAGGCCCTGGTTGCCGGCGCTGTGGGTGGACTATGGCCCTGCTACGGAGGCCTTCCGTGAGCGCTACCGTCGTGCTGTGGAGACCCGCATGCACGATGTGTTCTACGCAGCACAGACCCGCTGGTGCAGCGCCAACGCACTCGCTCTGACCGGCCACCCCGGTGCCAGCAACGACATGGCGTCGTTGGCGGCGTTTCATTTGCCAGGCCAGGACATGGTGTGGCGCTACGTTACACCGGGATCAACGACAGCTCTCGAAGGAGCCCATGCCGTAGCCCCCAAGGCGGCCACAAGTGGCGCCCGGCGATCCGGTGCGCGTCGTATTCTGACGGAACTGTGCGGCGCCTACGGCTGGCGCTTGAGCCTGGACGAGGTCAAGTGGCTGTTCGACTGGCACATGGTCCGCGGCAACAACCTGCTGAATCCGCATGCGTTCTTCTACTCGATCAGCGGGCGCCGCGCCTGGGAGAGTGAGCCGGACCTGGGTCTGCACAACGTCTGGTGGCCGCATATCAGCCATCTGTTGCACTACGCCGGGCGCGTCAGCGCCGCCCTGGCCGATGCCGAGCCCGTGTGTGCGGTGGCGGTGCTTGGTGACGCGACACAACTCCCGTGGCGGGCCGCCAGTATACTGCTGCAGCAGCAGAGGGACTTTGCCTATATCGACGCTGGCGACGCCATACGCGCCCGCTTGCGCGATGCCCGAGTCCTTGTTGGCGGGGCTGGCTATCGTGCCGTCATTGTTGATGGCGATCCGGCGTACGATGCGGATCTGCTGGGCGCACGGCTCGACGAACTGACGGAGGCAGGTGTCATCGTCGTGCGCGCCTGGACCGATGCGGCGGATCTGCTGGCGCAGCTGGCAACCGTCGCCCCCACGGCGATGCTGATGCCGGCGCATACCGACCTGCGCGTCAGCCACGTGCGCCGTGCGGGTCTGGACCTGTTCTACGTCGTCAATGAGGGCGAAGGCCAGATCGAGGGTGTGCTGCGGATACCGGCGGTGGGCGCCGTCGAAGCCTGGGACCTGCTGCGCGGCACGCGCAGAGTGGTGCCGGCAACCAGCGTCGGCGACGGCAGCGATCTCCCCTTGCGGTTGCCCCGCCGTGAGAGCCTGATCCTGGCCATCGATCCCCGGGGTCAGCCCTTGACGACAGCAGCTGAGAAGACGCCGTCCGCCAGCCAGGACATCCCTGCCAGTGCCTGGACCATCAGTACGCCGGATGGCCACGATTGCCCGGGTCTCGCCGTCGGCGACTGGTCGCAGCAAGCCGGCTGGGAGCTGTTCTCCGGAACCCTCGTGTACCGGACCCGGATCGATCTGCCAGCCGCAGGTGGCC
>JAQCJA010000603.1 GCA_027593305.1 bacterium | reverse complement strand
CACCAAATACACCTACCACTTTGAGCGCGATGGCGTGCCTCTCAGCGCCCGCGAGGCGCACAGCGCCTGGGTTGACGAGGATCTCGCTGGTGTGAGCATGAGCCCCCCCGCACCGGCGGCGGCGACGGGCCACACCGTGCCGAAACGGATCCATCTGTGGGAGCGCTTCATGATGAATCCGCGCAATGATGAGCCGGCAACACCGGGCCCCGGCGAACCGGAGAACGGTCTGGGCGCCTACCACTTTGACGGCTACCTGTTCTGGGAAGATGCGCGGACCGTGCCCCTGCCCTGGTACAGTCGCCACTCGGATCGACTCGGCGACTTTGAGTGGGATGTCGACCGGGTGTGCATCCATCTGCAGGCGGCGGCGGGTGCCTTGCGCGTCGATCTGGAGGGTGTCTGTGCCAATCTCGAGCGCTTCGAGGTCCGCCTCGACGGTGGCGCCTGGGAGCCGCGTGCCGCCAGCTTCACCTGGTCGCTGTCGCCGGGGGACCACCGCCTCGAAGCCCGAACCGTCAACACCTTTGGCCGTGCCGGCATGACGAGCTCCGTCTCCGTGCAGGCGTAAGGCCTGCCCGCGGATGGCCGAAACCTGCGACATCTGTTTCACGACCATGGAGGCAGGTGTGGCCATCGATCGGCAACTGGCAACGACACTCCCATGAACAAGGCAAGTTCTCTGCTCGGTGGTGTCACCTTCCGCGCCACCCTGACCGGCGCCCTGCTCGTGGCGATGATCAGTGTGATCAGTCCGTGGGCGGTGCTCGTCGTCAAGGGGTCACAGCTGACGAGCAACGCCATCCCGATCATCGCCGTATTCCTGCTGTTCTTCCTGGCCGCCGTGGCGCAGCCCATCCTGCGCCAATTGTCGCGCCGCTTCGCCTTCCGTCGCGACGAGTTGATCACGGTCTACGTGATGATGCTCGTCGGTTCGGTGGTGGTCACGACCGGCTTCACCGGCACGTTTCTCTCCGTCATCAGCGGCGCCCTCTACTACGCGACACCGGAGAACAACTGGGATGCCCTGTTCATCCCGAACCTGAGCCGCTGGCTGACACCGACGGATACGCAGGCGGTGCGCCTGTTCTACGAAGGTCTGCCCAAGGGTATGAGCATACCCTGGGAGGCGTGGGCCACGCCGCTGGCAACATGGATGACATTCATCCTGGTGTTCTACGGGGTCCTGTTCTGCCTCGGTGTGCTGTTGCGCGGCCAGTGGGTGGAAAACGAGCGTCTCGTGTTTCCGCTGACACGGTTGCCGCTGGCCATGGTGGAGGATGAGGACGGCGAGCAGACCGTGATCGGCAAGCTGTTCAGCAACAGGATCATGTGGCTCGGTTTTGCCATCCCGCTGCTGCTGCACACATGGAACTCCATGGGAAACTACACGGATGCGTTCCAGAAGATCCCCCTCGTGGGCAACGTGACCGTCATGCAGGGGGTGCCCGTCGTGCCCTTCCGACTGAATTTCCCGGTCCTGGGCCTGGCCTACATGATGCCGCTGAATGTTGCCTTCAGCATCTGGTTCTTCTTTCTCATCGGGCAAATCCAGCGCATGATCATGACCCGCCTCGGCATCCAGATCGGCGCGGGCGATATCTGGACCTCTGGTGACGCGGGCCCGATCCTGAGCTATCAGCAGTCCGGGGCGATGATGGTCTTCGTGCTCTTCCTGCTGTGGACGGCAAAGCCACACATTCTCGGCCTCTGGCGGCAGGCCGTGGCGGGGGAGCGGGCTCGCGGTGAGGTGTTATCACCGCGGCTGGCGTTTTCGGGGCTGTTCCTCGGGGTGCTGTTCATGATCGCCTGGCTGACGCTGACAGGACTGTCGTTCTACGTCGCCGTGCTGCTCGTCTTCGCATCGCTGGGGGCGTTCATCGGTCTGTCCCGCATTGTTGCCGAAGCGGGACTGCCGAGCGCGCAGACACCGATGGTGCCGCAGGCCTTCATCACCCGCGGCTTCGGCCCCGAGGTCCTGGGCCTGAAGAACATGACAGGTCTGGGCCTGAGCACCGTGTGGATCGGGGAAACGGCAGCCAACATGATGAATGCCGTCGTGCACTCGCTGAAGCTGGTGACCGACGAAGATCCACGACGCTTTCGTGGCATGCCCATCGCCATGGCACTGGCTGTCGTTGTCGGCCTCACAGGATCCATCTGGTTTACCATGGAACTGGCCTACGCCCACGGCGGCATCAATCTGCACGACTGGTACTACGTGGGTGCGCCGAAATGGCCCTTTGACTACATGACCTCGGTGTACAATGCGCCGGATCCGTTCCTGCCCCGTCTTGGTGTGACCAGCATCGGCGGCGGCGTCATGGCCCTGCTGCTGTTCCTGCGCCATCGATTCATCTGGTGGCCCCTGCACCCGATCGGCTTTCCCATTGCCAACACGTACACGATCATGTCGTACGGCTGGTTCGCCATTTTTCTGGCGTGGATGATCAAGAGTGTCGTGTTGCGCTACGGCGGGATCGCCCTCTACCGCTCCCTGCAGCCGTTTTTTCTCGGCCTCATTCTCGGCGAGTTCACCACCGCCTGCGTCTGGGTCTTCATCGATGGGGCGTACGGCTTTGAGGGGAACATGATCTTCAACTTCTGAGGTCCTTGCGGAGGCCGTGCTCCGCTACAAGGTCTGCAAGGTCACGTGCTGTCCTGCCGCACAACCTGCGCGCCGAGCGTGTTGCGCAGACACCGGACCCAGGTGGTGATCAGGCCCGAAGCGGAATGACGTGGGTCTGCGGCGCCCGGAGACGGTCGGCGCGACCGCGGCCGCAGACAGCCTCGGGAACTCAGTTCGCCGCTCGGGCCGGCGCGCGCGTCGTGCAGGGCCATCGCCTGCGCCACAAGCGCGGTCACATTCCGCAGATCGAAGGGGCAGAGGCGGGCGTCGTTCGCCTCCAGCCGCCAACCCGTCATCAATATCGTAGCCGGTGATGGATCCAATTGGCGCATTCGGGCCGCCACCAGATCACCAGGCAATCCGGGCAGTCCAAGATCGATCACGGCCGTGTCATACAGCCTG
>JAQCJA010000602.1 GCA_027593305.1 bacterium | reverse complement strand
ACTGCGGCAATCGGCAAAACTCGGATAGACGCCCGGCTGGATCTCCAGGCGCTGGCCGAAGTGGGTCAGGCGCTCCACACGGGGTTTGCGCAACCAGTCAACAGCGCCGCCGGTAACGGCACGGATGAGCTCGGCCAGCACTACATAGCAGCCAAAGCCGTAGGCCCAGTAACCGACCCCCTCGGTGTAGAAGCCGGACTCGGTGAAGCCCTCCTCTGAATGGATGATCAGCTTTTCCGCCACTGCCGCGTACCAGGCACGGTCCGCCGCCGACTCCAGCAGTGCCAGGGCACAGGCGACGGTATGCAGCAGGCAGACGGAGTTCCAGTTGTGGGTCACCGTCACCCACCAGTAGACATCCCTGCCACTCTCGATGCGTGTACGGAAGGGATCGAGGGTCCGCCGTTTGACCTCGCGCCGGATCGCGGCTCGCGTATGGTCCTGCAAACGGTCGCCGAGCAGGTAGTCGGTGGCGACCAGTATGGAGGCCGTATGCAGGGAGGCGAGGTCGTTGAAGATGGTGCGTCCCTCGAAGGTGGCCTCGCTGTCATCGTTGCCCGGATGGATCCAACTGCGCAGGCTGAGGGTATGGGTGATGTCCGCCTCGATCATCTGCAGATGCCGGCCCGTGGGTTGCAGACATTCAGCGACGGGCAACAGGGCCATACGGGCGCGCACATCGGCGGCGACGGCGTTCATCGCTGCCGGGCTGTGATCCCGCAGGCAGGCCAGATAGATCTCGTCCGTAATGCGGAGGAATGGCTGCTGCGTGGCTGCCGCCTGCGCATCCTCCAGCAATCGCTGACCGATCTCGTGCCGGCACAGTGGCTCCCAGGCGGCGCGGTCGGTGCCCGGGCGGCCCAGATGGAATACCCCCTCGGGCAGCAACGCCTGCAGGGCGGCAACACGCTCCGGCGCCGGGGCGAAGTTCTCGCCATCCGGAAGATTGATGTTGCAGTCACCTTGTCCCACGGTGCCGGCTCTGTCAGTGATCCATGAGGAACAGCAGCAACGCCGTGAGACTGTAGCCATCCCTCATCTGACGAGCGCGGATCATGCCCCGGATCTCGTCGCTGGAGTGCCACTGCACGGCGTGGATCTCATTGCCATCAAAACTGCCTGGATCGCCCTGGGCCAGGCAGTGGGCGACATGGAACACGCGGTTGGACATGCCGTTCTCGGGGTTGAAGCTGTACAGGTGGCGGGCAGCCGTCGTCCGGTAGCCGGTCTCCTCGAGGACCTCCCGCTGCGCCGCGGGCAGCACGCTCTCGCCGGCATCGATCACACCCGCCGGCACTTCCCACTCGATCGTGCCCAGCACATAACGATCACACTGCACCAGCAGGATGTCACCGTCGGTATTCTGTACGATGGCAGCCACAGCCTGCCGGTCAAAGTCCAGCACGTGATAGCGGTCGATGATGCGTCCCTGCGGCAGTTGCACCTTGTCGACGAAGAGGTTCACCCACGGGCTGCGATAGATGACCTCTCGCGCCAGCCGAACCGACTGCGACTGTGACGGTGGCACGTCCGACGCGGGGAATGTCTGTGGCATGTCATGGACCTGCGTCGGGATCAAGGTGAGAAAAACAGCACACGCCACAGAATGAAATGGCTGGCAACGCAGCAGGCGGTACTGACGACTGCGAGGTTGAAGACCAGGCGGAGGCGTCGATCTGACAGCCGGCCGCTGCTGGTGCCCAGCACAAGACAGCCGAATCCGAGGGGACCCCATTGCCCCACCTGCAGCAGCGGCAGTTGCTGGCCGAAGACGGTACCCGGGCCGGCCAACGTCAACAGGAGATTCTGCCCGGCTGTGACCAGGAGCAACAGGCCAACGACAGGCCCGACGTTCTGCAAGGATCTGATCATGTCTTCTGCCTCCTGCTCTGGGTCTGTCTCACGGTGCACCGCCGTACCGACGAAACAAGACCTGCGCAGGCGGGCCGGCAAGGGCCCCGTCGCTGGCTCACAGCGGCAGTCGCGTGCCGATGCCAAGTGCGATGGCGCGCTCATACACCGGCATGGCGGTCGCCATGTCTTCGAGAGCCAGCCCCAGATTGATGGCGATGGTGCGTTCGTCGTCACCCTCGCGCCCCGGTTGCTGCCCGGCGACGATCTGTCCCAGGTCGGCGTAGGGCTCGGGGGTGTCGGAAAAGTAACCGGCCGCCCGGTAATAACTGAACTGGCCCATGTCATCGGTGGCGAGCTTGTCCGCCTGGCGCAGGGCGGCGCCTTTCCAGTAGGAGTCGAAGTCCACGGGGCAGGCGAAGGCGCCTGGTGCCAGCCAGTCGACGTCGATCACGGGTGTTGGTGCCTTCAGGATCGGGCCACTGGTAACGACCAGATCGGCAGCAACGATGGCCGCCCGCGGCGCATCAACAGCCTCGATCTCCACATCCAGTGCGGCCGACATCTGTGCGGCAAAGGCCTCGGCTACCGGCCGCTGTACATCGTAGACCCATACCTTGCGCAGGGCGAAGACGCAGGCCAGCGCCTGCAGATTGCTGCGGCCCTGTACACCACAGGCGATGATACCGACCGTGTCGCTGTCGGGCCGCGCCAGGTGACGGGCGGCAACGGCCGTGGCGGCGCCGGTGCGCTGCGCCGTGATCCACGTGGCATCCATGATCGCCGTCGGCACGCCGGTCTCCGGATCATTGAGAATGAGCAGGCCGGTGATGTAGGGCAGTCCGCGGGACTGATTGCCGGGATAGCCGGAGATCCACTTGACACCCGCCGCGCCGAGACTGGGGATGTATGCGGGCATGGCGTGGATGAAGGCGTCCGGCTGTGTGTGGATGCCGGGTTTGGGCGGCATCTCCACGCGGCCCTCCCCCTTCTCACGGAACATGCTTTCCACCGCTTCGATGATCGCCGGCATCGACAGGCCGACGGCGATGATATCCTCACGGCTCAGATAGAGTACGGAGTCCGGTTTCATGGCAGCTCGCAGAGCCTCACCTCTCTCCGGGCCTTCGCCTCAATCCACGCCCGAGAGGAACAGGCGGAGCAGGCTGCACTCCTCACAGAC
>JAQCJA010000601.1 GCA_027593305.1 bacterium | reverse complement strand
TCCTTGATCTGCCGCACCCGCTCGCGGGTGACACCGATCATCTCGCCGATCTGCTCGAGTGTGAGTGCTTCCATGCGCAAGAGACCGAAGTACAATCGTATGATCTTCTGCTCGCGAGCCTCGAGACTGGCCAGGACCTCTTCGAGCTGATTGCGTGCCGAATCGTGAATCAGGTCGCTGTCGGGTGACCTCGAGTTGGCGTCGGGCAGGATATTGAGCAGGGAGCGCTTCTCGTCGTCGTCGAAGGCGCCATCGAGCGAACTGCAGGGGCGGGCACTGAGAATCGCGTCCGTTACGACGTCGGGGGGCAGATCCAGCTCCCTGGCGATCTGCTCCACATTGGGCTCGGTATCGGAGTTCTGCCCGAGCTTGCGCGTGGCCTTGGAGATGTCCTTGAGGAGACTGAGTTTGTTCAATGGCAGCCGCACCGTGCGCACATGCTCGGCGATCGTCTGCAGAATGGACTGCCGAATCCACCAGACGGCGTAGGAGATGAATTTGTAGCCCCGGGTCCCGTCGAAGCGTTCGGCGGCGGTCATCAGCCCGAGATTGCCGGCACTGATGAGATCCGGGAAGGACAACCCCCGGTTCTGGTAGTTCTTGGCAACATCGATGACAAAACGGAGGTTCGCCTGAATGAGTTCATCCCGGGCCTCCATATCACCGCCCTTGATGCGGGCGGACAACTCGACTTCACGCTCTCTGGAGAGCGGTTCAGAGTTGGCGATGTCGTCGAAATAGGCCCTCAGTGTCGAGCTTTCCCGGTCACCGAGCGTTTCGAGCATGAGTCTCCTTGGCCGTGTTTCGCATGATTGGTGTGTGCTGATTGGTACACGCAAAACCCGCGGTCGGAGCGAGGAGTACTGCGAGGTATCGCTTGCGGACCACGGGTGGAGTACGTTCGATCATACAGGCCGTACGATACAAAGTTGACCACTGCGGATCAAGCTGGAGATGCCCCGTGAAGTCAGGATTCTCACGTCTTTTTTTCCTCTTTCTTGTTGCCGTCCAGCCACCACCTGGCGCCTTGGGGCAGTCCATCCCGGTGGACCACTTTTCTGCCCTGCGTTTCGACGCTCCGGTGCCGGCCCGGGTCCTGGCGGGCCAGCAGGTCCCCCTGTCAGCGACTTTGCTCGACACAACCTGGCAGGAGGTTCTGTTCAGTTTCCGACCCGTTCGTGGTCCAGGTCCCGACTTGGATTTCCGCATCCAGCACCTGCCCGGCCGCATCGAGCGGAGTCTCGTTTTTTCCACCACCCAGGCCGACACGTACGATGTCGTGTTGTTCGGTGGCGACAGAGACGAACTCGGTTTCAATGGTGTCTTTGGGCCCTTCGTCGTTCTCCCCGCAGAGGCAGGCCTGTCCCTGCCAGCCCTTTTTTTTGACGGGCTGCGCCTCGATCTGCCCTTACCCACGCAGGTGGCGGCGGGTGCCGCCGTGCGAATGGCCGGGCAGATCCTTGACCCCCGCATTGTCAGTGCCCGCCTCGACCTGTCCCGCGATGGCGTCGAATCGGGTGTGATCCACATCGCACTCGACAACGGTCGCTTCGACATGCCGCTGCGACTGCCGCCCAGCGCTTCGTTCTGGCGCTGTTTTCTCCCCGACACGACCTGGCCGGTGACACGCGCTACGGGTTTTCGGTGGGTTCTCCGGCCCCTGCTTCGCGTGCCGCGGGCCTGGCCCTGAGCCGGCGCGATCTGGGGGAAGCTGTGCGGGCCCGCAAGGCAGCACGTCTGGCCCGTGCGGTCCGCCGTCAACCTCAACCAACGCCGGCTCTGCGTCGAGCCCAGGTGTCATACGCGGTGGGAGACAGGCGTGATTTTGTGTTCGACGAATTTCCCCCGGTGCCCCGGCAGGTGCTGGCCACGCGGGTCGTGGCTGTCAGTAATCATGCTGTGGCCTTTGTCCATGTCGGCACCACGGCCGACGGCGGCAGCCTCAGCAGCGACGACATCGACGCGCACCTGGCCCGTTTTGACGACGACTACGCCCGCATGGTCGCGACCTTTGGCGCCCCCTCCGATGTCGATGGGGATGGACGCATCGCCTTTCTGTATACGCCGCTGGTCGATGACGTGGGGCTTGGCGGTTTTCAGGATCCCACGTCGGTGCTGGCCGAAACATTCGGTGGCAGCGGCAACCGCACCGATCTCCTGTTTCTGTCACCGACCCAGCCTGCCTCGGCCTACCGGGCATTGCTTGTGCATGAGTTCCAGCATCTGATCAACTTCCACCAGCATGTGCTGGTACGCCGCGGCGAGTCCGAGGCGACCTGGCTCGATGAGGGCCTGTCGCACGTGGCCGAGGATCTCGTGGATGGCTTCGTCACCGGTGGCAACAGCAACAACGTGCGCAATTTTCTCGCCGACCCCGGCGCCGTCGGACTCACCGCTCAGGACTACGTCAACAGTGCCGAGCGCGGCGCCGCCTACCTTTTCGTGCGTTCCCTCGTCGACCGTTTCGGTGAGGCGATTCTGCTGCGCTTGGTGCAGACCGGTCTTACCGATCGGGACACGGTGGAGCAGGCTGCAGGGGTCCCCTTCCGCGAGTTGCTCGCCGGCTATGCGGTGAAACTCTACGCCAGTGGCACGGGGTTGGCCGGGCACAGCCGGTTCAACTTCTCCTTCCCCGCCCTTGGCGGCCCATCGTCACGCGGCTTCCCTCTGCCAAAGACCCTGAACGTGAGTGCCGGCGCCCCGCTGGCCGGTTCGATCCACCCACGGGGCGTCGCCTTTGTGCAGGCGTCGGTGCCGGTGCTGTTGCTGCAGGCCCCGGCCGAAGCGGAACTGGGTGCAGTGCTGCTGCCCCTGCCCCAGGGTTTTGCTGCCAGCGTTGAGATCCCGGGGGACCACTTCTCGGGTGTGCGTTTTGACCCCCCCCTGCCGGGCATCATCCTCTCGGGAGAACCTGTCCTGTTCCGTGGCACAGCCCTTGCCGGTAGCACGTCCCGCGTAACGGCCCGCTACTCCGTCGATGGCGACGTCATCGCCTCCTTTGGTATTACCGTGGACCCGGACGGGCATTTTGAGCGAACC
>JAQCJA010000600.1 GCA_027593305.1 bacterium | reverse complement strand
GATCGCCCGCCTGCTCATGGGGACGGTATTCGTCGTCGCCGGCATCGCCAAGTCGTACGAACCCGTCGTCTTCTACTGGGAGGCGATCTCGTATGTAGAACTGCTGGATGCAAGCCGCGAGATCTGGCCCCAGCTCGGCCGCCTGGCCCTGGTACTGGCCCCCCTGGAAGTGTTCATTGGCGCCGCGCTCATCGCCTGTTGGCGGCCACGTATCATCATGCCCGTGGCCACGGCCATGATCGTTCTCTTTATCGGCGTAACGGCCTTTGCCTGGCAGCAGGAAGCCCAGATTGATTGTGGTTGCTTTGGCACGCTGACGGAGCGTACGCCGGGGGAGGCCTTGCTCGAGGATCTCTTCATGCTCGCTCTTCTGCTTGCGGCGTGGCGTTGGGGCACGACACGCTGGACGGCATCCTCATGGCCGTCAGCGCCGCGGCTTGTTATGGGAGCGGGTGTCGTCGCCCTGGGTCTGCTCGTGCTTCGCTTCGCCCCGGAGTCGGAACGGGTCGCCAGTTCTGACCTGCAACCCGGGGTCCGCCTTACGGATATCGAACTCAAAGGGCTGGAAGGAGTTGATCTGAGCGAAGGCGCCTATCTGGTGGAGGTCTTCAGCCCGCGCTGCGGTCGCTGCAAGGCAGCCGTGCCAAAACTGAACGACTGGGCCGACACGCCCGGACTGCCACAGATTATCGCCCTCAACGAGTTTCCTCCTGACTCCCCGTACCTGGCGGAGTTTGTGGAGCAGATGCGGCCCCGCTACAAGATTGCGTCAATTTCAAGCTCTGATTTCATGCGCCTGACCTGGCGTCACGGCTATCCGCGTCTGGCCTACATTGAAGGTGGGGTCATTCAGCGGGTCTGGGAGCACGACCAGATGCCATCTGTGGCGCAACTGAAGAAACTTGGCGCGTCATGATTGCGGCGGAGCGCCTTGTTCGTGATCACCGGCTGCTGTGGTGAGATTCATAGCTTCTCGTTTACACTAGATGGTAGAATATAACTTGTTGAGGGACAACAATATGAGTGTAACATCTCATGGCACAAGCCTGGCGATTCGAGGCGGTAGCAGGGCGCTGGCAGGGAATGCGGGTGATATGTTCACCTGGCCCATCGTCACGGAGGAAGACGAGCAGGCGGTGCTGGAGGTTCTGCGCCGGGGTGCCATGTCCGCGACGGATGTGACACACAAATTCGAAGCCGACCTGGCCGAGTACTTCGGTACACGCCACGTCCTGTGTCACAACACGGGTACCGCCGCGATTCAGGCGGCTTTGTGGGCCTGTGGTGTGCGTCGCGGGGATGAAGTCATTTCGCAGAGCATGACCTACTGGGGCAGCTCCCTGCAGGTGTACTCTCTGGGCGCCACGCCGGTGTTTGCTGAGATGGAACCGCACAGTCTCTGTCTGGACCCGGCCGATATCGAGCGGCACATCTCGCCGCGCACGCGGGCCATTGTTTCTGTCCACTACTCGGGGTATCCAACAGATATGGATCCCCTCATGGAGATCGCGCGGAAACACGGTCTCAAGGTGGTGGAGGACGTGTCCCACGCGCAGGGGGGACTCTACAAGGGGCGCCTGCTGGGGACGATTGGTGACGTCGGTGCCATGTCGATCATGTCGGGCAAATCGCTGGCCTGTGGTGAGGGCGGCTTTCTGCTTACAGATGACACGGAAATCTTTGAACGTGCCGCCGCTTTCGGTCACTACGAGCGTATCGGCGGTCTCGAAACCCAGGGCTTGAGCCACCTGGCAGGCATGCCGATCGGTGGCTACAAGTATCGGATGCATCAGCTGTCCTCGGCGGTGGGCAGGGTGCAACTGCGGGGCTATGATGCACGTGTTGTCGAGATCCAGAAGGCGATGAACTATTTCTGGGACCAACTGGAAGGAGTGCCCGGAATCCGGCCGCATCGCCCGGCGAAGGATTCCGGGAGCACGATGGGTGGTTGGTACGCGGCCAAGGGCCTGTATGTGCCGGAGGAGATGGACAACGTGCCCGTTGCCCGTTTCTGCGACGCCGTCAACGCAGAATGTGAGGGGTCCGGCTTCCAGACCCGGCCCGGGGCAAACATCCTCATGCACACCCACCCCATGCTGAATGAGTATGACGTCTTCGGCGATGGGAAGCCCACTCGTATTGCATTCTCTGACAGAGATCTACGGCAGCCGGAGGGAAGCCTGCCGGTAACGGAGTCGCTGCCGGGACGCTGTTACGGCATCCCCTGGTTCAAGCACTACCGCCCCGCTGTGATCGATCAGTATGCTGAGGCCTTCCGCAAGGTCGCGCAGAACCCCGACCAGCTTAGCTGATGGCAGCGGATCGTCAGGCCATCCTGCGGTCGCGTCTCTTCGGTTATGCGATCCTCTTTCGGGCCCGGCAGGTGGCTGCAGCTTTTGAGCCCGTGCCTGTCACCCCCGCAGAGGAAGCTGAGGCCCTGGCCCGAGAGCTGCAACTGCATGTAGGAGAATCAATTGTATCATCAACAGGAACGTCGGATGAAGTCGGAATCTCCGTCCCGTTCGGACGCTGCGGCATCGGCGGACGTCCCCTGGAGCATGTGCGGATCTACCACGCGGCAGAGGCATGGGTCGACGTCATCGGGCCCGAAGGCGCGCGCTCAACGGCCGTCGCGGAAGGCGAGACGATTCTGGTGGAACCCGGCGCTTTTGTGCGCTTCCGTGGGTGTCCCCGCCCCGGTCGCCGGGTTCTGGTGGCCTTCCAGACCGAGGACCGTTCGCCACTTGCCGGCCACGCAGCACCCTTGATCGGGGCCGGTGAAACGGTGCCGACGGAGGCGGGCGCACGACTGGCCCGCACGACTGCCACCTTTGAGGCCCTGCGCCGCGACACGGCCGCTGCCAGATCCCGTCAGGGGGAACTCTTTGCAGACATGGCTGCAGTCGTCGAGAAGAGTCCGGAAGTTGCAGTTGCACAGAAAGCAGCAAGAGATTCCGGCAGCTATGCCGCGGGCTCGTCGGCAGATCTGTTCGAGGCTGCACGAGCGATGTTGACCCCGGGAGTGCTTGAGAGAATCCGC
>JAQCJA010000599.1 GCA_027593305.1 bacterium | reverse complement strand
TCGAGTACCACGCCAAGATCATCGTCGAGCGGGGCCTGAGTCGCGGTCTGATCGAGGCCTCATCAGAGATTTCCAGCCGCGCCTACGAAGGCAAGTCGGACGTTCACGAACTGATCGACTGGTCGGAAGGGCGCATCTTCGCCCTGTCCGAGAAGCGGCTGACGAAGGGCTTCGAGTCGATTGAAACGGTGCTGCAGGAGACCTTCGAGCACATCGAGCGAGCGCGCAATCAGACGAGTGCCGTCTCCGGGGTCAATACGGGCTTTCATTGTGTTCACACTGCTGTTTGCCGCTTCCAGAACAGCGACCTGATCATCCTGGCAGCTCGCCCAAGTGTCGGCAAGACCGCATTGTCGCTGTCCATGTGCTGCCGAGCCGCCGTCGATCACGGTGTCGGTGTCGCCTTCTTCAGCCTGGAAATGTCCAAGCTGCAACTGGCGCAACGACTGCTGTGCATCCAGACGGGCATTGACCTGCACAAGCTGCGAACGGGGCGGCTGAACGAAGAGGACTGGATCCACCTGACAAAGAACGTCGGTCGCCTCGCCCAGGCCCCCATCCACATCGATGACACGGCCGGGATCACGGTGCTGGAGGCCCGCGCCAAAGCGCGACGGCTGCAGCGCGACCATGGAGTGGGCATGGTCGTCATCGACTACCTGCAACTGATGACGTCCCATGAAAACACGCAGAGCCGTGAGCAGGAAGTGTCGCGTATCTCCCGCGGGTTGAAGGGGTTGGCCAAAGAGTTGAACGTGCCGGTGCTGGCCCTGTCACAGCTGTCGCGTGCCGCTGAGACACGTTCTGACAAGCGCCCGCAGTTGTCCGACCTGCGTGAGTCCGGTTCGATCGAGCAGGATGCCGACGTCGTCATGTTCATCTACCGCCCGGATCTCTACGGCCTGAAGGCCGCCGATGGCGCCAGTCAGGAAGGCACGGCGGAGATCATCATCGGCAAGCAGCGCAACGGACCTACGGGTTCCGTGCACCTGATGTGGAACAAGGAGAGTGCCAGTTTTGAGAACCTGGCTCCGGGATTCCGCATCGACCAGGAGGACGACGAGTTTCCCTGAGGGAGGCTCTGCTGCCGACGTGGCTACCGGTTACCTGATTCCCGCGGCCGAAACATCGGCGCAATTCACCGATCGCGGCTCGCGTTTTCTGGGGATCTGTGCCTGTGTCGAGTCGGTGCACGAGGCGCGGGCCTTTCTGCAGCACATACGCCAGCGCCACGCCGACGCCTCGCACCACGTCTATGCCTTCGCTGTGGGCCACGGGGCCTCCGTCACCCATGGCATGAGTGACGATGGTGAACCTTCCGGAACGGCGGGACGTCCACTGCTGGCCGTTGTCCAGGGCGCGGGCCTGGGAGATCTCATCGTCGTCGTCAGTCGCTGGTTCGGGGGCACCAAGCTGGGTACGGGCGGCCTCGTACGGGCCTACACCAAGGCGGCGCAGGAGGTACTGGCAGCGACGCCAACCGTGCGGCGCGTGCAGACGAAGACCATCGCCATGCGGCTGCCCTATGACCGCTACGACGCCTGTGGCGAGTCGCTGCGGCGCGCTGCCGAGGAGGATCCGGACAATGCGGTGGAGATCATCGACGAGATCTTCGCCGAGCATGCCACGGTGCGCCTTTGCGGCCCGGAGCAGGGCGTTGATGCCATGATCATTCGTCTTCGTGATGTCACCTCGGGCCGGGCAGAACTGCTCGACTGAAATACGGGCACCGGACCTGGCTGCGGGAGCCGGCGTGACCTGTCAGGGCACCCCGGTTATATTGCCCTGCAAGTCGTCGCGGCAGCGTGGTCAGGGAAGCTGCGCCGACAAACTCTGTATCCATCCTGAGCCGGGAGTCATTCCCCATGCCTGCTTTGTCCGCCACTCCCGAGGTTATCCTCACAGGCTTCGCCGATGAGGGCCCCGTCGACAAGAAGGCCGAGGCGCAGTTGACCATGCTCTCGGCTCTGGGCATGTCCTGGTACAGTCTGCGCTTTGTCGATGTTGGCACGGGCGTGAAGAATGTGATGAAGTTGAGCCAGGCAGATGTCAGGCGCCTGTGCCGGCTGCACGGCGAGTTCGGCATCCGTGTTTCCTCCCTGGGTTCGCCCATTGGCAAGGTCAAACTCCTCGATGTCGAGGATGGCACGGCCAACGCCTTCATTCCCTTCGACAGATATCTGGCAGATGACGTGCAGCGCGCCGTGGATCTGGCAGGGGCTTTCGACACCAGACTGATCCGCGGGTTTTCCTTCTACCACCCGCGGGGTACAGCAGCAGCAGATCATATTGATGCGGCGGCGGAGCGCCTGTTCCGCATTGCCGAGGTCTGCGCCAAAGGTGGCGTGCTCTTCGGTCTGGAAGTCGAGGCCAACCTCATCGGTCAGAATGGGAGGCTGTTGCGCAGTCTCTACCGCAAGGTCAACCACCCGAGTCTGCATCTCATCTTTGACGGCGGCAATCTGTCGAGCCAGAATCTGCGCCCCGATCAGACCTTTGCCGAGTACCAGGCCATGCGCTCGGGCATCGGCTGGATGCATATCAAGGACTACAAGATCGACACGAAGCTCAAGTGGACGGGTGTTGTCGATGAGGAGCGGCTGCAGAATTTCGTCCCCTGTGACCGGGGCGACTCTGCCCACGAGGCGATCCTGCGGGATTTCCGCCAGCGCCTTCCGGCCCTGTCACGAAAGCTCCACAAGCACGGGGTGCCCGGGGTGTTTCTCGACCTCGAGCCACACCTGAAGGGTGGCGGTCAGTTCGGCGGCGTCTCCGGCACGGACGGCTTTGGTGTGGCGCTGCGGGCGCTGACGAACCTGCTCGACTATGTCGGCATCGGCTACGGCGTTACAGACTTCAACAGCATCCTGGCCAGGCGGCAGAAAACCTCTAGCCGTCGCGTTCGGCCAGCACGCGGGTGATACAATCGACAAGATCCCGGGGAGAGATCGGCTTTTCGACGGTGGCCACGACCCGCTCATCCGCATCCTCAGGGACCGCAAACCCGGTGAACAGAATGACGGGGGGACCCTCGCCCGGGGTC